>JBKEAX010000522.1:0-3233 GCA_047972825.1 Hyphomicrobiaceae bacterium
CGTCCGCACGGCTTTCCAAACTGAAGGTCATACGAAAAAACTGAGAATTAATAGGCTTTTAGATGACGGCAGTTCACAAACTTCCCGTAGGCAATCAAGACGAGCAGGATTTTGGTTCCAACCCCGTCGACCGTCGGAAGACGGACAACTACCAGAAGGAATACATCCAATCCTTCGTGGAAAAGTGGGACCACCTAATCGACTGGAGTGCACGCGCGGAAAGCGAGGGGCAATTCTTCATCGATATGCTGCGGGCCCGTGGAAAGACCAAGGTTCTCGACGTGGCGACCGGCACCGGCTTTCACTCCGTACAGCTGCTGAAGGCCGGGTTTGACGTCACTAGTGCCGATGGCAACGCAGAGATGCTGTCAAAGGCCTTCGAAAATGCGCGCGATCACGGTTTTGTCCTGAAAACCGTGCATGCAGACTGGCGGTGGCTGAACAAGGACATCCACGGCAAGTTCGATGCCATCATCTGCCTTGGCAACTCGTTCACGCACTTGTTCGACGAACGCGACCGCCGCAAGGCGTTGGCGGAGTTCTATTCCGCGCTCAAGCACGACGGGATCTTGATACTGGATCAGCGCAATTACGACGCGATCTTAGATGTCGGATTCGATTCAAAGCACAAGTACTACTACTGCGGTGATAACGTCGTGGCTGAGCCGGAGCATATTGACGACGGACTGGCGCGCTTCCGCTACTCGTTCCCGGACGGCTCGACGTTCAACCTCAACATGTTTCCTCTGCGCCGGTCGGAGGCGCGTCGCCTGATGAAAGAGGTCGGCTTTCAGCGCATCAAGACCTATGGCGACTTCCAGGAAACCTACGACGAGCACGATCCTGACTTCCTGATCCACGTTGCCGAGAAGACCTATGCCGCGGAGTAAGCAAAACGCAGTCGATCTCGCCGAGGCCTACTACGACAGCGACGACGCCGATGCGTTCTATCGCGAGATCTGGGGCGGGGAAGACATCCATATCGGCCTTTACGACACGCCCGGCCTCGATATCAGCGCAGCAAGCCACAACACGGTCGTTAAGCTCGCCGGCATGATAGACGGGTTGAACGAAACCTCGCGGGTGCTCGACATTGGCGCAGGCTATGGTGGCGCGGCTCGTTTTCTTGCAAAGACCTACGGTTGCCAGGTCACATGCCTTAATCTGTCGGACGTGCAGAACACCACAAATCAGAAAAAGAACAAGGCGCAAGGACTCTCCTCACTGGTGCGCGTGGTGCACGGCAACTTCGAGGACCTTCCGTTCCAGCCAGGCATGTTTGACGTCGTATGGTCGCAAGATGCCATCTTGCATTCGGCCCGCCGTACGAAGGTTCTTGCCGAGGTGACGCGCGTATTGGGTCCGGCTGGTCAATTCGTGTTTACTGACCCGATGCAAGCCGATGACTGCCCCGAGGGTGTCTTGCAACCAATCCTCGACCGCATTCATCTGGCAAGCCTGGGTTCACCGCAATTCTATCGCGAAGAACTAAAGAAGCTGGGGCTTGAGGAAAAAGCCTTTGACCCAAGGCTCATTCACCTTGAGCGGCACTATGCGCGTGTTGGAGAAGAGCTGAAAAGCCGCCGGGCGGAAATTCAAAAATACGCAAGTGACGACTACGTCGACCGCATGATTGGTGGTTTGAAAAACTGGGTGAACGGCGCCAAGGCCGGCCATCTCATGTGGGGCATGTTCCACTTCATCAAGCGCTAAAGCGGTTTTAGAGAATAGGTGGCCGACAAAAGCTACCGAATGGAAAAACGGATTCGCGACAGCCGACAAAAACAGAGGAGACGATGGCGAACGAAACGCATCAGAACGGTGCGGGACAGGCAGATTGCAACAGCCAATACGATCATGGCTATGTCGTGGGCCAGGACAACATCGAAGTCCTTGGCTTGGACATCCACAATCCAGTCTTCGTGATCTCTGCACTTGTCGTGGTGGCCTTCGTGGCGCTATCGCTGGCCTTCCAAACGGAGGCGAAAGACTTCTTTGTTGCGCTTCGTCCGTGGCTGACAGCAAAGTTCGACTGGCTCTTCCTGCTGACGGGTAATGTCATCATCGCGACATGCTTGTTCGTGGCCGCTTCACCGCTCGGCAAAATACGACTTGGTGGACCCGATGCCAAACCGGACTTCTCCTATAGTGGCTGGTTCGCCATGCTGTTTGCTGCAGGCATGGGCATCGGGCTCATGTTCTTTGGCGTGCTGGAGCCGATCTATCACCTGCAATCGCCGCCGCTTGGCGTCAGTTCACTGGATACGGATGACGCACGGCGTGTAGCCATGGCGGCGACAATCTTCCACTGGGGTCTGCATCCATGGGCGATTTACGCACTGGTGGGCATGTCGCTTGGTCTGTTCGCCTACAACTACAACCTGCCGCTTTCGATCCGCTCGGTGTTTTATCCTTTGCTTGGCAACCGCATTTTCGGATGGCCTGGACATATCATCGATACGCTCGCGGTATTCGCGACGTTATTCGGCCTGGCGACATCGCTTGGGTTCGGCGCATCACAGGCTGGCGCAGGAATCGAGTACCTATTTGGTATCCCTATGACACTTGCCAACAAGATACTGCTGATCGTCGGTATTACTTCGATCGCGGTGATGTCGGTGGTCGCTGGGCTGGACACAGGCGTGAAGCGGCTTAGCGAACTCAACATGGCGCTGGCTTTTTCGCTTCTCGTCTATGTGATCCTGGCTGGGCCGACATTGACGATCTTTTCAACGGCGGCTCAAGCGACGGTTGACTATCTTACCTACCTGCCCGCACTCAGCTCGTGGTGGGATAGGCCGGACATAGCGTTTCTACACGACTGGACGAGCTTCTACTGGGCCTGGTGGATTTCATGGTCGCCGTTCGTTGGCATGTTCATCGCACGAATTTCGCGCGGACGGACAGTGCGTGAATTCGTGATCGCTGCATGTCTTGTGCCGCTTGCGGTCTCTGTCTTGTGGATGAGCGCAATGGGCGGTACTGCCATTCACCAACTCCTGGCTGACGGCTATCAAGGTGTGGCTGAAAACGTCACCAACAACACACCTGAACTCGCGCTCTACAAAATGCTTGAACCTCTGCCTTATGGACACATCGCATCGTTCATTGGCATCGTTCTCGTGATCATATTTTTCGTTACATCGTCAGATTCAGGATCGCTGGTGGTCGATACGATCACGGCGGGGGGCAAGCTCGAAGCACCGATTCCGCAGCGGGTATTCTGGGCATCC
>JBKEAX010000588.1:0-2526 GCA_047972825.1 Hyphomicrobiaceae bacterium
TCTTCTGGTGGAAGCGGATCGCAGCTTTGATCGCGCACGCAACTGACGAGCGCCTGGCGCAGTTCCTCGGACTCAAGTCCGTCAATTGGTCCATTGAAAAGGCCGTGCGCTTCTAATCCGCACTGATATAACTTTACCAGTTTCTCCCCACCGAAGCGCATCGCCAGCAAATAGTCCGACAGCGCTTCACGCTGGCGGCCAGCCACCTGATGCAAGTGCGCCCGGGTGTCGAAGGCATGCGCACTCCACGGCGTAATTTTCAATGACTTCTCGACGTCCTTCATACCTTCCGTGTAGCGCTGCATTTTGTAGAGCGCCCAGGCGCGGTTGTTGAGGGCAACATCGAAATTCGGCCTCAGATCGATTGCCTTGTCATAGTCCTCCAGGGCCTGCGCATATTTTTGTTCCAGCGAAAAGGCTAGCGCGCGCATGGCATAGGCGAGGCTTTTTTCCGCCAGTGAAAGGTTCGTGCCACCTTCCAGAAGAGACGTGCAGCCGCTGATGCGGCGGGCACTGTTTTCACTAAAGCAGTCACTAGCGGCATCGCCATGTGTTGCATCCGCAAGGGCGTGTCCAGGAAGCTTGAAGGCAAGCAGTACCAAAACAAGCAGTGCTACGGGGACTGAATACGCGTTTTGCCAGCGTTTCCACATGCCTGAAGGTCCTGCTTGCCGGATTGGCCTGTTTCTCTATTTTTCTCAAACGGTTAAAACCAACCGCTCGATGGTGATGGGCGGCGAGCCTACCATGAATTCATGCCGCAGAAATACCTTGGCAAAATCGAATAATTTTGACCATTTGAGGCACCCGCCAGAGAATTTTAAACTGGCAGGTGATGACGTTTCATGCGCCCTATGATCCGAACCCTGGCTTAACGTCCTGGTGGTGGGCCCGTGCTATGCTCGCGTGGTAGAGCCTGCCGGAGGATTGCAGCGTCTTTCAGTCAATCAACAATTCAACGTGAAACAGCACCAGTGACCTCAAAGCGTATCGTTCTCATCATCGGCGGCGGCATTGCGGCCTACAAGTGCCTGGAGCTGATCCGTCGGCTCAAGGACCAGAGCATTTCCGTGCGGGCAGTGTTGACGCGGGCAGCTGAACAATTTGTAACGCCGCTGAGCGTAGGGGCCCTTTCCAACGAACCCGTTTTCACAAACCTGTTCGACCTGGATGCAGAGCGCGAGATAGGCCACATCCGGCTGTCGCGGGAAGCGGATCTTATAGTCGTGGCTCCGGCGACAGCAGACCTGTTGGCCAAGATGGCAGGCGGGCATGCCGATGACCTCGCCTCGACCGTTTTGATGGCAACAGACAAGCCTGTGATTGTGGCACCCGCCATGAATCCGCGCATGTGGCTGCATCCGGCGACGCAACGCAACGTGGCACAACTCGAAGCAGACGGGGTGCGAATTATACCTCCCGCAATTGGCGAAATGGCAGAGCGTGGCGAGGCCGGGCAAGGACGCTTGCGGGAAGTTCCCGACCTTGTTGCAGCTATCGTTGCTGAGCTTGAATCCCAGCAATCACAACCCCGGTCATCTGCTGCCAGTGGTGATGAGAGCAGCGCCACAACATCATCAACTCATGGACTCCCACTGGCCGGCAGGCACGTATTGATTACGAGCGGGCCGACACATGAGCCGATTGACCCCGTCCGCTATATTGCCAACCGCTCGTCAGGAAAACAGGGACATGCGATCGCAGCGGCAGCAGCACGGGCTGGAGCGCGCGTGACACTCATCTCTGGCCCCGTCGTCCTGCCCGATCCTCCTGGCGTCAGCGTCGTCCACGTGGAGACAGCGGCTGAAATGCTGGCGGCTGCACGTGAAGCGCTTCCGGCGGACGTCGGGATCTTCGCTGCCGCTGTGGCTGACTGGCGCGTTGAAACGGCGGAAAACCAAAAAATAAAAAAATGCGGTGAAGGCAAAACGCCAAGCCTCAAGCTCACTGAAAACCCAGATATTTTGAAAACGATTGCCGCCAAGGGCCGCAATCGACCGCTCCTGGTCATTGGATTTGCAGCGGAGACGACGACTGTGACGGCATTCGCCCAGCGCAAGCTCAAGGCGAAGAATGCCGATTGGATCGTGGCCAACGATGTGTCGCCACACACGGGCGTCATGGGGGGTGATTTCAACACCGTGCATCTAGTCTCCCGCGAGGGCATCGAAGACTGGCCGGAGATGGACAAGACGGCTGTAGCCGAGATGCTCGTGCAGCGCATCATTGCCGCCCTTGGCGTACGCGAGGATGCCGCGGAATGACGGCCGGCCGGACACTCAAAGTTGGTATCATGCGGCTGGCTCATGGTGCAGACCTGCCATTGCCGGCCTATCAAACCGCTGAAGCCGCAGGGCTGGACCTACTCGCCGCTGTACCAGAAAAATCTCCAATACGGCTGAAGCCGGGCGCGCGGGCGCTTGTTCCCACAGGCTTGGTCCTGGACTTGCCAAAAGGTACGGAGGCACAGGTTCGTCCGCGCTCCGGCCTCGCGTTCAAGCACGGTGTCACTGTGCTTAACAGCCC
>JBKEAX010000606.1:0-2187 GCA_047972825.1 Hyphomicrobiaceae bacterium
CCATCACGATGTTCGGTGCGATTATCGTTGCTGCCATATTTGAAAGTGCCGGAGCGCTTCTCGCGGGGGGCGACGTCGTCAAAACGATCTCCAAAGGCATTATCACGCCGGACGTGGTTCCCGACGGCCAGCAATTCATCATCATCATGATGGCAGCGCGTTGCTCTGCCGCCGTCTGGGTCAACCTGGCCACCTATATCGGAGCACCTGTATCGACCACACACGCCGTCGTTGGGGGGGTTGTAGGGGCGGGCATTGCATCGGTTGGGGCTGGCCTCATCAACTGGCCGATCATGGCTGCGATCGCTGCGAGTTGGGTTATTTCACCGCTCATCGGTGGTGCCGTTGCCGCCTTGTTCCTCGCCTTTGTGAAGTTGAATATAATATACAAGAAGGACAAGATAACCGCTGCGCGCTTATGGGTGCCGGCACTGGTCGCAATCATGGCGGCCACTTTTTCAGCCTATCTCATGCTGAAGGGTTTAAAGCACGTCTACAAAATTCCCGCTTCGGCCATTGCGATTATTTCCATTACGATCCTTATCGTTTCATTTTTCATCCTCAAACCAATCATTCACCGTCAATCTGAGGGGCTTGAGAATCGCAACCAATCGCTGCGTAAACTTTTCAAAATTCCACTGATTATTTCGGCCGCCCTGCTCTCATTTGCCCATGGCGCAAATGACGTTGCAAATGCGATCGGACCGCTGGCGGGCATATTCGAAAATCTGCGCACCGGCCATGTCTCTGCCAGCGTTGCGGTTCCGTTCTGGATCATGCTGATCGGCGCTATCGGGATCAGCATGGGGTTGTTTTTGTTCGGCCCCCGCCTGATCCGAACCGTAGGCGAGCGCATCACGCGCCTGAACCCCATCCGTGCGTTTTGCGTCGCGCTATCTGCCGCCATTACGGTGATTGCGGCGTCGGCGCTTGGCCTTCCCGTAAGTTCGACACATATCGCCGTTGGGGCCGTATTCGGCGTCGGCTTTTATCGTGAATACTTCATCACGCACAGCCCGGTCCGGCGCCGGTATCTTGAAGCGAAGGGGCTTGCTAGCGGCTCTGATGTGCGGCCCATGCTGAGCGAGCAGGAAGTTATAAAGCGTAAGCTCGTGCGTCGATCACATTTCACCGTAATCATCGCCGCCTGGCTCATCACCGTCCCCGCCGCCGCACTGCTATCGACCGTCATCTATTACTTGCTGACGTTGGTGATGTGAGGGGTGAGGTGTGTTCGAGGATCGGATGAATGGCGGGGCGCTCTTGCGCCTGAAAAACTGGGTTGGCCCCATTGAGAGCTGCTAAGCGCAAGATCTGCCCTGGGTACTGCGTAGAATCAAGAGAACGTGACTTCGGAACTTTCCAGCGTTCTCTATATAGCCAAACTCGCCAACCAAACGGAGAAGCTCAAAAAACGTCAGATGATTGCGGACTCCATGCTGAAAAGAGCGCTGACGCAATTTCCGAACACAGTTTTCCGTTTCGCGCTCCCCGCCCAAAAATAAACCAAGACGCCTTGGCCGCCCGAATACCATATATGACAGCGCCAGAATTTCATGGTTCGATGACATCTGCGCCAATACCCGTGCAGGATCATTGAGGTACTCCAGGACGCCACTGAGTACGCCAATGTCAGAGGGAGGAAGTGCGGCGTTAGGGTCATTGAGATCAACAACAGTCACTTCCGGGTCCCACGCCTTGATGTCTGCTCGATTACCAGATTTGAAGAACCCGCGCCCCACCTCTGCAAATGGCGATCGTGGTCCACAGCCATATTCAGTGAATGACATCTGGTCTAATTTCAAACTGCATTCCTGAAGCATCTCAAGCAAGCGTGCGTTTCTCTGTGACCACCTATCCTTAAACTGGGTTTCATCGAGCCAGCGCAGCGTGCCATCTTTCTTTCCGCTCATTCTCGCCTCTGCTCATTTTTCACCGCCACAGAAACCAAGACATTGATTTTCAATATGTTACCCCATTTTTCCGCATTCTCTAAGAAAAGGGAGTAAACCAATATTTTTCAACATATTAACTTGCCCCATAACGCAGGTTGCACCCACAAATTCCATTTGCATTGTCCAGCACGTGAACAAAGCGAACAGTGGGAAATAGCTTGCGCCAAGTCAGTTAAGTATTGGAGCGGGTGATGGGAATCGAACCCACGTATTCAGCTTGGAAGGCTGCTGC
>JBKEAX010000002.1:0-3605 GCA_047972825.1 Hyphomicrobiaceae bacterium
CCTCCAGCTTTGCCAATGCCATGTCAGAAACGTAGCCGATTCCCGGTGGCAACACGAAGGCAGCGCAAAGATTTGTCCCCGGATCATCTCGCGCCAGTTGGTTTGGAGACGACTGAAGACAGCGGTGCTGAACTAAGACTGGGGAGATCATCAAAACGCGATCGCTGGGGTGGCTGTGGCGAATTAGCTACATGCAGAGCTCAGTATTATCGCGAATCTCAGTGAAAAACACGCAAGTGTTCAGAGGGTTACAACCAGCAGTTCGTTGCATGCCCGGGTTGGAAACAGAATTTGGGTTGTCTATAGTGGGATCAATTGTCGGCGACCTGACGACGATGAGAACATTTGTAGTTGTTAGCTGCTCTGTACAGATGGGCTGATGCACATCGCGCGCACGGGCACGGCTGCTTTCGCATCGTTTCCAGTTGGGGGTCGGCACACCAATTATTAGGGGGACACGCGATTTGCCAATGCGTGAGTCGTCATGATTAGGCAAGCACACGTTTTGTTGGTTCATTCATGACGCGCAAAGGTGAAATCTGCCCTGCGAAAGCCAAGGTCTGCATTCACGAGGGTCCAACAGCCATCGCAGAGAGCCCGTGTCCGCTAGCATATCAATGAATGGGACCCTGAGTGCCGTTTATGTTTATGTGTCGATGACAGCGCTATAGGCGCTGCCGGCTGCGAAATGTGGGGAGCAAAAGCAGCATGAGGTGCAATCCGTGGCGATGGCTCTGGGGCATTATTCCGATCGCTATCTTGAGCTTCCTGACCATTCAGTGGGAGCACGAGCGTATTGAGGCGGATCTTACAAGTCGTGCCAGGACGGCTTTGCAATCTGCCGGTCTGACCTGGGCGGCAACCGCCTTTGATGGGCGCGATGCCCTTATCACGGGACAGGCCACCACTGACAAAGCCCCGCAACGCGCACTGAACGTCGTGCGCGATGTCTGGGGGGTGAGGGTGTCGGATCAGCGCACGCGCCTTTTGCAGCGGATCGAACCCTATGAGTGGGCAGCTGGTCTGCGCGGCGATCGGCTGAAGCTGACAGGATATGTTCCCGACGATACGACGCGCACGACCATCGTGGGGATGGCTAAGGCCGCATTTCCCCACCGTAGCATCGATGACCGCCTTGAGGCCGCCCGAGGTGTGCCAGACGAAACCCTATGGCTTGGCGGAATTGGCTTTTCGATGAAGCAGCTCGCAGCGCTCAGTTCGGGTACGGTGAGCTTGCGTGACACAGGGCTGACGATTGAAGGGCAGGCCAGTAACCTGGCGGCGTACAAAGCTGTAAGGGGCGCGCTCAAAAACGAGATGCCGGAGGGCATCAGGCTGGCCGCCGAGAAGATCGAGCCGCCAAGGATTTCACCCTACAAGTGGACCGTCCGGCGAAAAGGCAACCAGTTGCAGCTAGAGGGTTACGTTCCCGACGAATCGCTACGCGAGCAGATCTTTGCGCACGCCAAGAAGATGTTTCCGCGGCTTGCCATTGTCGACCGCATGGAAACCGGCCTTGGCGCGCCTGACGAACTTGCCGCTGTGGCCCGTTCGGCTCTCGATCAGCTTGCGCTCCTCGAACAGGGTGAGGTCCGCGTAGAAGACCGAAAAGTGGTTATTACGGGGCGGGCGCCTGACCAAGCCACTGCGACTTCAGCAGCCACGGCAATGCGCCAGATCGCCAGCGGGTTGGATGTTTCCCAGTCTATTACATTTCCCGAGCCAAAACCGCAGCCTGTAACACCTTATGTCACGAAGATCGAACACGATGGTGGTGCAATCACGGTGTCGGGTTATGTGCCGAGCAGAGACTCGCAGACCAAGCTGCTTGCGGCCGTGCGCAAGAGTTTTCCGGACCGCGAAATTCGCGATCAACTGCAGCTTGCATCAGGCGAGCCACCGCTGTGGTTTGGTTGTGTTTCCGCAGGGATCGCAAGCGCGCGCGCGCTCAACAGTGCGAGCTTCACTGTCACGGACGCAACTGCCAAACTCGTTGGCCGGACGCGTGATGAAGCCTTGGCGGGGAAAATTCCAGGCGATCTGCGCACTGCGGCCAACCGGGCCTGCGAAACATCGGCCGATGTATCCTACGATGCACCGCCGGAGCCGGACCTGAACTGGAGCGCGAGCTATGACGGTACACAAACCGTGACGCTGGAAGGCGAGGTGATTGACGCACGAACACGCGCAGCCCTGGTGCAGGCAGCTACGCAGTACTTTCCGGACGCACAAATCCAGGATCGAATGAGCATAGCGTCCGCCGTCTCGCAGAAATGGCCTGTTGCAGCCGACCTTGGCCTGAAGCTCATTGCCCTGTTGCGTAAGGGCGAAGCCGTTCTATCAGGGCAGGAACTCCTCATTCGTGGCGAGGCCAGGGATACAGCCGTGCAAACCGGCGTGCGCGAACAACTCGTTCGTGGTGTGCCCAAAGGCTACAACTGGCGCGAAGATATAAAGGTTCGTTCAGACGCAATGATCTGGGCCGAGCAGGAGGCAAAGCGCCAGGCGGATGAAAAGGCTACGCGCGAAAGGGCCGCTGCTGAGGCTGAGGCAAAGCGCAAAAACGAAGAAGTGGTGACAGCGAAGATTGAAACGCAAAAGCGCAAGCAGGAAGCCGATGTCTGCCGAATAAAGCTGCGGGACGTCGCCACGACGGGAACGATTCAATTTGACTGGGCCAGCGCTAATCTCGATCGCGCGTCCAAACCGACGCTGGACAAGCTCGCTGAAGTGGCACGTGCCTGCCCTAAGGCCAGAATTGAAATTGAAGGGCACACCGATGCCGAGGGAACGCCGGAGCGCAACAAGAGCCTTTCGGAACGACGCGCCAAGGCCGTCTACGACTACCTTGCCAAGGCCGGTGTTGGTGCGGAGCGGCTGAGCGCCGTCGGGTACGGTGAAACGCGTCCCGTTGCGCCCAATGACACGCCTGCCAACAGAGCCAAAAACCGGCGCATTGAATTTGCGGTCGCGCCGTAGTGGGAAATACGCAAACCCCACCAGTTATGGGGCGGAGCACGGAAACAAGCCATGGATTACCTGTTCGTGAAGCTCTTCTGGTACCTGGTCGTGGCGTTTTTGATCGGTATCGCAATGGGCTGGATTACCTGTAGCCGCCAAAACAAGGATCGGACCTAATGCATGTCGCGCAAAAGTGCACAGCGGTTTTGCGATAACGACATGCATGAAATCAAAGACTTAAAGCGTGATAAGCGAATCTAGAAATTCACGACGCGCTTTAGAGCATGTTCAGCCGAAGTGTACGCGGTTCGGGGTGAAGAACATGCTCAAAATAAAAGAAAATAGAGCGTGTTCGCGGTTCCGTGAAAAGTGAACGCGATCCAGGGTTCGCCCCGTCTTGTTTGCCTGCGTGGCTGATGCCTCGGCAAGGAGTTCTACGACATGACTTTTTTGTTGTTCCAAGCGTTCCTGCTGATGGTCGCAGCCTATTTGGTCGGTGCGTTTGTTGGCTGCTGGTGGCGAAGAATGGTCTTCTCAACCGCCACGACGCGACAGATGCGTTCCTCAGATGCCGTAATGAGCGGTGTGGCGGCTTCCGGAGCGGTCGCCGCCGGTACGGCAATCGGAGTGCCAAGATCCCAGCC
>JBKEAX010000006.1:0-13565 GCA_047972825.1 Hyphomicrobiaceae bacterium
AACGCATCACTGCGCATTAGATCGAGCAGACGCATTACAGGTGTCTTGTCGAGCGATGTCGCGCGGCAGACGAAGAAGTAATCTTCGGTTGCCAACCTAACGAAATCGAGGTCGAACTGCCGTGCAGCAGCTTCAACGCCAAAGGCGGCGTCGGCCATGCCGCTTGCGACATAGGCGGCGACGGCAGCATGTGTGAATTCGGTCTGCTCATAGCCGTTGATTTGCTGTGCACTGATGCCATGCTGGCCCAGCAGTTGATCAAACAGTAGCCGCGATCCAGAATTGGCATCTCGATTCACAAGTCGTATAGCGGGATCGGTCAACCGTTCCAGATTGGAGATCTTGAGTGGGTTTCCAGATTTTACGATCAATCCCATTTCACGGGTGACAAAGCCAATCACACGATGCTCTGCCGGATCAACAAGACCACGCACGGCCGAGATGCTTCGCTTCCGTAGGGCACCCTGCGGCAGGTGCATTCCTGCAAGGTCACAGCTTCCATTTGCGAGCGAAACGAGAGAGCCTGGATTGCTGATATAGCGAAGATCAAAGGGGATCTCGCGGAGATCGTCCAGCATCTCACGCAGCTTTGAGATTGCGAAACCATGGCTGGCATGGATACCAAGAGTGGCTGCAGTCTGCGGCAGGAACTCATTGATCTCAGCCTCCAGTTCCTGCGACAAATTCTGCAGCTGGGGGCCTAGCCGTGCCTGCAATCTCTGCCCAGCCCAAGCCAGCTTTTCCCCAAGCGGTGTCAGCCGAGTGCCCCGGCCACGCTGACGTTCGACAAGTGGAGCCTCGAAGAAGGCCGCCCAACTCTCGATCAGATTCCAGGCATGACGATAAGACAAGTTAACCTGGCTGGCGGCCACCGTGATCTTGCCGCTCAATCGGATTTCATTGAGCAGCTCGATGAGCACAAGCGTGGTGGCAGGATCGCTATCTCGGCGAAACCGCCATTGCGGAGCGATCTCGATCCGGATCATCCCTGACGCACCAATATATGCATGATGATACATAATCCGTAAGAAAATCTATGTTCAAATGAACATAGATAATTTCAAAAACTGCGCCAGGAATATCATATTTTTCGGAAATTTCAACGTTGTTAGACTGTGGCAGGTTCGTCTCCCAGTTCAAATCTGGTGACGATATATGATAAAAAATTCATATTCGGAGTTGTCATGATAAGGTTCCCAGCCGGCCAACGTCACAATTTGCTGATTGGTGGAAATCGCATCCCTTCCGCGTCTGGTCGTTATTTCGAAACCCGAAATCCTGCCACTGAGGAAGTGATCGCTTTCGTTGCTGAGGCAGACGCCGCTGATATTGATGTCGCCGTCCGTTCTGCCCGACGCGCCTTCGATGGCGAGTGGGGCGGAATGCGTGCCGCCGATCGCGGCCAGGCCTTGCTCCGCCTTGCTGAACTCGTCCGCCGTGACCAGGACGAACTCGTCGAATTGGAAAGTCTGGATTCCGGAAAGCCCGTCTCTGCGGTACGACGGCAGGACCTGCCCGCCGTGATCGATACGCTGGTTTATTACGCTGGCTGGGCTGACAAGATTAACGGACAGGTGGTCCCCGCACGTTCGGACGCGGTGACCTACACTATGCGGGAACCAGTTGGCGTGGTTGGCGCTATCGTCCCGTGGAACTTCCCACTCATGATCGGCATGTGGAAAGTCGCTCCGGCGCTGGCCTGTGGCTGCACGGTGGTTCTAAAGCCCGCAGAACTCACCCCGCTGACGGCACTTAAGATCGGGGAACTGGCACTGGAAGCAGGCATGCCGGAAGGCACGCTGAATGTTGTGCCAGGATTCGGCAAGACGGCGGGCCAGGCGATTGTCGATCACCCTGACATCGACAAGGTGACCTTTACGGGATCGCCAGGGGTGGGCCGTCAGATCCTGCGAGGCGCGGCAGGCAACCTCAAGCGCGTGACGCTTGAACTCGGTGGTAAATCCCCCAACATCATTTTCCCTGATGCCGAACTCGGCAGTGCGGTGAGGGCTGCCAGTTCGGGCATATTCTTCAATAGTGGCCAAGTCTGCTCGGCCGGCTCGCGCATCCTCGTCCATCGCTCGGTGCATGATGAATTTGTGGAGCGGCTATTGATCCACACACAAAAAATTCGCCTCGGCGATCCAAACGATACCAGAACGTCGATGGGGCCACTTATTTCAGATGCGCAGATGCAACGTGTGCTTGACTACATCGATGTAGGTGTCAAGGAAGGCGCCAAGATTGCCACAGGCGGCACTCGGCATGGCGCGCGTGGCTATTATGTCAGCCCGACTGTCTTCACCGGAGTCGAGCACGCCATGCGCATCTCACAAGAGGAGATCTTTGGCCCTGTTGCAGCAGTGATTCCGTTCGACAACGAAGACGATGCGGTGCGCCTCGCCAATGGCACAAGCTACAGCCTTGCTGCCGGGGTCTGGACCTCGGATATCACGTTGGCTCATCGCATGACCCGGCGCCTCAAGGCTGGAACGGTTTGGATCAACACCTACGGCCCGACCGATGTGCGCCTGCCCTGGGGTGGTGCGCGTGAGTCCGGCTTTGGTCGCGAGCACGGCGAAATTGCAATTGAAAACTTTACCGAACCTAAAGTCGTCTGGATCAATATGCGGCGCTGATGCGAAAGGTATGAGGTGAGTTTATGTGCGGGGTGCTCACCTCATGCCTTATAAAGTTTGAGGCCGCGTTGAAGGCTTTCCTTAGCCATCGTTCTACGATTATGAAGAACATCTAGCGCCTGATGCGTGGGTGTAACGCACTGTCTGTTGCTCATCCTCCACCACTCCCAAGCCGTAGGAAATTAATATGACGCTGAGAGCGAAGGCCCAGACCATCCTCCCGGGTCTATCCATCGCGACCGTGGTTGCGCTCGCAGCCAAGTTCCTGTCGGAGCATTATGGCGTTCCCGCGCTGTTGATGGCGTTGCTGATGGGGATGGCGTTCCAGTTTCTGAGCGAGGAAGGTAACTGCGTCGCTGGCATCGAATTCTGCTCGAATACGCTATTGCGCATTGGGGTTGCCTTGCTGGGGGCACAGATCACCATTGAACTGGTTGCCGATCTGGGGATCACAACGGTCGCCTTTCTGATCGTGGTGTGTGCTGTCACCGTCGTCGGAGGGATCTTCGGTGCCTGGATGCTTGGGCGGGGTTGGCGTCTCGGAGTGTTGACCGGTGGCGCCGTGGCGATCTGCGGTGCATCCGCAGCGTTGGCGATTGCGGCGGTTCTGCCAAAAAACGAGCATTCTGAGCGAAATCTCGTGTTCGCCATCGTTGGGGTCACCGTGCTGAGTACCATCGCAATGATTGTCTATCCGATCATTGGACAGGCATTGGGCCTCAACGACAAGCAAATGGGCCTGTTCATCGGCGCAACAATCCACGACGTCGCGCAAGCCGTCGGCGCCGGTTTCTCGGTCTCACAGGACGCCGGTGAAACGGCCACGCTGGTCAAGCTGATCCGGGTGAGCCTGCTCGCGCCGTTGGTATTACTGCTCAGTTTGGTCATGCGGACGTGGGTCGCCGAAACGGCAAGTCACGGTAAGAAACCGCCTCTCGTGCCCTGGTTTGTCGCAATCTTCGGGGCACTTGCAGCTATCAACTCGCTTGGCGTCATCCCGCCGCCGGTCGCCGAAGCCACGAACCAAATAGCCCGGTGGGCATTATTGATCGCAATCGCTGCAGTAGGAATGAAGGCTTCTTTGCAGCGGATCAGCACGATCGGTGTAACCGCGATCATTCTGATAATCGCGGAAACGGCTTTGCTTGGTCTGCTCGTCATTGTGGGCATGCGCTTTCTCAATTGAGTGTTCAACGTTCGCCCATCAGTCGCATATAGTGTTTGATCTCGGCTTTCATCATTGCCACCTGACAGCGGTGTCACCAGGCGGCGTTTGGGGTGAAGGTCTCCGAATGATCTGGGCTCTTTCCTGTCGCTATGATTGATCCCGAAATCACCCAGTCTTCAAGTTGACGAATATGAAGCATGGGTGATGAGGCCGGACATGCAATCCAAAGGTGTGTGGTGAAATCCTGAGGCCAACCCACCAAGCGCAGGCAAGCATGGCTTGAAATGGCCACGATTCAAGGTAGATTGCGGATATTATAATATCCACAAAGCTGCCATCGACCCCATGATGCCGATACCGCTGACATTACTGACTGGCTTTCTCGGTGCGGGCAAAACCAGCCTCGTGAACGCGCTGCTTCGTGAGCCGCAGTTTGCGGGCACAGCCGTACTCATTAACGAGCTTGGCGAGATATCGGTCGATCACGACCTTGTCGCCCAAGTTGAGGGCGGTATCGTGTCGACAACAACGGGGTGCCTCTGCTGCTCGGCGACCAGCGACGTCAAGCAGGCGCTGTTCGACCTTTGGAGCCGCCACAAGGCCAGCGAGATCCCCGCGTTTACGCGCGTCGTCATCGAGACGACCGGGCTTGTCGATCCCGCACCCGTCATTGCCAGCCTGATTGCACCTCCGACATTCGATCCCGTCGATCGGACAATCGCAACGCAGTTTGCGCTTACGCGTGTCTTGACGTTGCTTGATGCTCTGCATGGAGAAGGCACCCTTGATGAGCATTTGGAAGCATTGAAGCAACTGGCCCTCGCAGACTTGATTGTTCTGAGCAAAACCGATCTCGCCCAGGACCCTGTCAGTAAGGCAGACGTCGATCGATTGCGATCCAAGGCGCTCAACATCAACCCATCTGCTACGGTTCTCGACCGCCAATCGGATTGGGCGAGCATCATGGATCGGTTGCTTGAACCGGCTACCTACGACTTGAGAAGCAAAGGCGAGGACGCGATCGCTTGGCTCGCCGCCGAACAGTTGATCGCCCACGAGCACAGCCACGAACACACCCACACCCATGCCGCGAGCCCCGATCCCAACAGGCATACGGGCGGCATCACCAGTCATGTGATTGTGCTCGATGAGCCGGTGCCGAACCTGGCGTTCCACTTCTTCCTTGAGGCGCTCAAGATGAGCGCTGGCACCGATCTGTTGCGCATGAAGGGGTTGTTCAAACTCGCAGACGATCCTGAGCGCCCTGTCGTTGCTCACGGCGTCCAGCGCCTTGTGCATCCGATTGACAGGCTGCCGGAATGGCCGAGTGAGGACAGGCGGACGCGCGTTGTTGTCATCGGCCACAATCTCAATATCGAGGCGTTGCGCTCAATTCTCACAACGGTAAAGCCGAAGACGAGAGCCTCTGAGGCCCAGCTTGGCGAGCCCTCTGCAAGAGCCAGGTGAGGACAAGCCTCCCCCTCATCATCCGGATGCATGTCGAGCCGGGTTTGTTCGTCTGGCAGGCGAATTGCGTTTTACGCGAAGCTCGTCAAGCCGAGGTCAAGAACGCCCTTCTCCGCAGGCAGGTAGTAGTCTTGGTAATAGATCGGGTCACCATTGATTGCGAAAGCGACCACGTTCAGGATCGGTGAGGGCACATCTTCTATGTAGTTCCCGTATTTCAATACTGATTTCTTCAGGACTTCGAAGCGCAACCGATGCCGAACCCGGTGGATCGGAGATTGATAGTCCTTTGTAATGAGCTTCTTGAAATTCAAGCCATTCAGTTCTGACTTGGGCAGGTTCACCAACTCGGGGAAACGCGAGGATTTCGCATAGAACTCGTTATAGACATGCGTTTGAGCGTTGATCGTGAAAATGCGAACAATCTTGATGAGCGGTTTTCCATCCAGGTTGAGCGCTTCGGACCACGGACCATTTGATTTCAAAATCTTCCGGTCGACCACCTTGGTCTCGACCACTTGATAGCCATTCTCCTCACCCGGTTTCAAGAACCGCATATGAAGGGGGTCGCTGATCCGCCCGCTCAGGTCTGGAACGACCGAACCGCTGCCACGCTTTCTCGCGATGACGCCATCTTCGGTCAGGGAACGCAGAGCACGCTGGATCGTGCCCAGGCTACACGGTGTGGTTTCCACCAATTCTGCTTCAGTCGGCAAGCGCATGCCAGGGGCCCAGAAGCCTTCGGTAATCGCTTTCACGAATGCCGCCCTTAGCCGCTCGTACTTCGGCAGCGCAGGATCATCCGTCCAATACAGGCTGACAAAATCATCATTCTTCTTTCGCGACAAGGCGTTCATTTTTTCTGCTTTTCACCTGGGTAACTGTGACTGATGTGGCGAATCCGAATTTGTCAGGAATCCCTTGACGGCACAATATTACTATGTAGTACTGCACTCATAAAAAACTATATAGCAATAACTCTGTAGCAGCGAAGCGTTTGATTAGGCGCTGCTAGCAGATCGGGAGGACACCGCCGATGAACCTGCTATTCCGGATATCTGTCTGTGCGGCGCTGATTGCATCTGTCAGCAGCCAAGCGAATGCCGCCGAACGTCTATCGCTTTCGAGCTGGGGCAGTCCGAAGCACTACCAGGTTGCGCAATTCGTGCCACGCTTTGAAGAACTTCTGAAAGAGAAGTCCAAAGGGCAGATTCGGCTCAAAGTCTTTGAAGGCGGCGAAATGGTCAAACAACAGTTTGTCCCAACCGCCGTACCGCAGGGCACCATCGATATTTCGCTGACGACGATGGACAACTGGTCGGGCCGCATTTCCGATGTGGGAATTTTAACGACTCCGCTGTGGGACAAGTCCATGCAATGGACCCGGGACAACTTGAAGCCGGGCAATCCGATATTTGATTACTTCGACGCCAAGATGCGAAATGAAGGTGCCATCATAATCGCATTGTTCGATATCGGCCCTCCCGTGATCTCTGCAAACTTTGAAGTGACCGGGCCCGATAGTTTCAAAGGGCAGTCGATCAGGGCCTATTCGAAAGGTTCTGCTGAGGTGCTCCAGGCGCTGGGAGCGGCGCCAACAATCCTGGGTGTGGGTGACGTCTATTCAGCACTCCAGCGCGGCACTGTAAAAGGCGCGATGGGTGGTTTGGGTGGTGCAGTCGGCCTCAAGCACTATGAGGTAACCTCGAACATTTTCGTTCCCAACGGTGTGATGGGTACCCTCATTCATGGCTATGTCATGAACAAAGACAAGTTCGACAAGCTATCACCCGACGACCAAAAGGCCTTGATGGCCGCGGCTACTGAAGCTCGCGACTTCATGCAGCAATTTGCGATCGATAACCAGGTCACCCTCATCAAGAAAATGCAGGACGCCGGCAAGAAGGTGACAATCGTCGAGCCGGATAGCGATATGTGGAACAGTTTTGCAACCAGGCTACAGCCATTGACTGATGCAGCAAAAGCCACCTACTCGCCTGAGGTCCAGGGGATCATCGCAGGAAAATAACTGACATGCACGGCGGGCGCTGCATCCTGTGGCTCGCCGTGTCTGGTTGCCCGCGCATTTTCTGAATTCCTCCAGATACAATAACGTTGGATGAGGCGATGCTGAATATTGCCCGATCAATCGGCGGCGTGATGACAGTCTTGTCGATAACGCTTATGGTTTTTCTATGCATACCGGTCGCGTATGAGGCAATTGCGCGTTCTTTCGGTGCGCCAACGATATGGGTCTTCGAGACGACCCTTTACGCGTTCATCTTTCTTGCCTTTCTGGGTAATGCCCTTGCCGTCCGGAGCGGTTCGCATTTTCGAGTGCTGCTGCTCGCTCAGATATTTCCAAAGATCCAGAAATACCTGGATTTCATTGCGCAAGTCTCGACGTTGATTTTCGCTGTTCTCATCATGGCATCGGGCGCTTATTTTGTTTGGTACAATTTCACCAACAATATCTTGTCGGCAACCCTTCTTGAGGTGCCTCTCTGGATACCCGCGCTGGCAATTCCTTTGGGCGGGGTTGGCTTGTTCTTGCAAACCCTGGTGCAATTGATAACTGGTGAGGGTTACGAAGATTCTCATGCGGCTCTGGGGGACTGAGCCGTGTTGCAGGACTTTTTCTACGATTACGCCGGATACATCTCCATATTCCTGCTGTTCTTTTTCATGGCGATGTCGATCCCTGTCTTTGTTTCAATGGGGCTTGCGGCGTTTGTTGCTGCCTTGCTGATCGAGGAGCCGTTTCACGTCTTCAAGAATTTGATCAATACCTCATGGCAAGGGGCCTCGATATTTGAACTCGTGGCGTTGCCGTTGTTCATTTTCACCGGGACAATCATGCAGCGGACCGAAGCGGGCCGCGATCTGTTCGATGTAACCAAAGTCTGGGCAGGGTCGCTTCCCAATTCCCTCGGCGTGGCCACCATGGTCGCTTGTGGAATATTCGCTGCGATCTCTGGCTCATCTGTGGCCACCGCGGCAACTGTCGGGCTGGTAGCAATACCCCTGCTGCTGAAGGAAGGTTACGGGGAGCAACGTGCGGGAGGTTTCGTTGCCGGTGGCGGCACCCTGGGCATTATCATCCCGCCGTCGATCCCCCTCATCCTCTATGGGGTCATCACCGAGACATCTATCGGCAAGCTCTTCATCGGTGGGATCATACCCGGCATCATCCTGCTGAGCTTGTTCACGCTCTATGTTTACCTGTCTCGTCCGCAGGTCGTGATTCCACACAAGATTTCTTCTCAAGAGCGTTTGGAGGTTACGCGCCGTTCATTTGGTGTCGTCTTGCTGCCGATTGTGATTATTGTCGCAATTTATACCGGTGTGTTCACGCCAACCGAAGTCGGTGCGCTGTCAGTCATCTACGTTATCGTTCTTGGGGTCGTGCAACGACGGCTCAATTTCGAGAAGTTCAAGAGCGCAGCCGTCGTCGCCACCGCAACCACCACAATGTTGATGATGCTGATCGTCTTCGGTCAGTATTTCGCGCACTTCCTCACCTTCGAGCAGGTTCCACAGTCCATTGCCAAGGCAATCATCGAAAGTGCTGATGGTGTATGGGCTGTCACATTGATGATCCTCGCATACATCGTTCTAGGCATGTTCCTCGAAAGCGCCGCGATGTTGCTGATATCAATTCCAATCTTCTTTCCAGTCGCACAGCAACTCGGAATGGACCCGATCGCATTCGGAATTTTCGCAGCAATAGCGATGGAAATTGCCCAGATTTCTCCACCGATCGGCGTCAATCTTTTCACAATAAATGGCATCTCAAGGATCGATTTGTGGACGCTGGCGCGTGGCGCATTGCCGTTTCTCCTCATTCAGATCGCGATGCTCTATATCGTCTACTTTTTTCCAGAAATTGTTACGTGGCTACCTGATCAAATGAACTGAGGCCGCACGCAGCAGGAGACCTTTCAATGAAACTCACGCAAGAAGAAAAGGCCATGCTGGCTGGCGAGCACGGCGAGGCAAAGAGATGGGCCATCGATCATCAGTTGAAAGTCGGCAAGATGTTCGATGCCCAGGATCTTGTTGAAATAAGCCAGGCGCACATGATGGCTGATCCCGAGGCGGTTGGTGAATCAGGTGTTTCATTCATGGAGCGGCTCGCCGATCAAGGTGCGAAGGTCGCGGTGCCAACGATTACAGACCCCAGAGGTGTGGATCTCAATTACTACAGGCCGCTCGGTCAGACAGAAGAGATGGCAGAGCTTGACAGGCGCACGACATCGGCCTGCTCAAGAATGGGCATCCTGATGACCAATACGTGCATCAATTACCAGACCATTATGCCGCCAGTGCGCGGGGACCACGTGGCTTTCGGTGATACGGGCGTTGTCATTTATTCGAATTCGGTGTGCGGGGCGCGTTCGAACTTCGAAGGCGGCCCATCGGCACTTGCTGCAGGGCTAACCGGCCGGACGCCCAGGTATGGTCTCCATCTCGATGAGAACCGCCGCGCAACCCGGCGCTTTGTCGTCAGCGAGCAGCCCAAGGGATTGACGGATTGGGGGCTGCTTGGAGCGGTGGCCGGCAAGACCGCGGGATCATATTGGGAAGTCCCGGTGATCGAGGGTCTGGAGCGCATTCCCAATTCGGATGAGATGAAGCATCTGGGAGCTGCCATGGCGAGCTTTGGCTCGACACCGCTGTTCCATCTGGTTGGTATCACGCCAGAGGCGCAACGGATTGAGGATGTCGACGGCCACAAGCTCAAGGTTGAGGTCTTGTCGAAAGATGAGATGGACGCCATGCGTTCTCGCTTCGGCGGCAAGGGTGACAAGGTCGATGTGGTGGTCTTTGCGGCACCTCAGTTGTCCCTGGTCGAGATGCAGCAGGTCGCCGAACTGTGCAACGGAAAAAA
Organism: Hyphomicrobiaceae bacterium; assembly: GCA_047972825.1. GTDB lineage: Bacteria > Pseudomonadota > Alphaproteobacteria > Rhizobiales > Hyphomicrobiaceae > JAEUMD01. The sequence continues at coordinate 10,166 of JBKEAX010000006.1, forward strand.
AATGGCAGTGCCGCTCTACGTCTGCACATCGCCTCAGGTCTATGCCGATGCAACGCGAATGGGTTTTGTGGAAACAATTGAAGCCACTGGCGGCAAGGTCCTGGAGGGCACCTGCTTCTACAACCAATTTGCTCGCGAAATCGGCGAAGCCAATGGCTGGACGAAGCTGCTGAGCAACTCAACGAAAATTGTGAACATTCTTGGCGGATATGGATACGAGCCTGCTTTGGCGAGCATGGAGCATTGTATTGCAGCCGCGACGTCAGGGGAGATCGTCGTATGATCGAGTTGAAATGTCACACGGGAATTGGCGCCAAGGTTGAAGGCGAGGCGCTCGTTGCAAACGACAACTTTTCCGCCCGCTATGACCTGGACCGCATCAAGGGTATTTTTTCCAGGCCGGATCACAAGCTCGCAGGCCAAAGCTACCGGGACAAAATCCTGGTCCTGAATACGGCCAAGGGTGGAGTGGCTTCTGCATGGATGCTGCTCGAAATGAAGTCGCGCGGAATATGTCCAAAAGCAATCTTGTTCAACACCGCGAATACGATCCTCGCTCAGGGAGCGGCTCTTGCAGATCTCACGATGTGCGACCGCTTTGAAGGCGGTGACGTTACCGCCCTTGTCCGCAATGGAGATCATCTGGTCATCGACCCGGCAAGCGGTCTGGTCACGATCACCAACCGCGATTGATCCCGCCCGCCGGCGCTGTCGGTTTCGGTGAGCACCCATTTCCCGGTGCTCACCGGGCTTCGCTGCAATCCGCGCCCCCACAGAACAATGCAAACCTGCGGTTAGTGCGGGTTAAATTGCGATGCTAGAGCATGTTCAGCCGAAGTGTACGCGGTTCGGCGTGAAGAACACCGCGAGAAATAAAAGAACATAGAGCGCGTTCGCGATTCCGTGAAAAGTGAACGCGATCTAGTGTCGGCCGACCATCATCGCGAACTCTTCGATACGCTTGGACAACCGGGGGAGGTCCAGCTTACCGATGAAGGGCTGCGAACGGCGCTGTTCTATACCCGGGTGTACGCGCGCATCCTGCATCCGGCCATGGCTCCGGCGGTACCAGCTGCGCCGCCCGCTTCGCCCAAAACCAATGCCGATGATAGTATCACCTTCTACTTCAGCTGCACGGGCGCAACCACAATCTGGACATAAAACCCCGCTGGATACAGATCCTTCGCTTCTACCTGCCCAATTCAAGCAAAGAGCTTCCCGGCTACACGCAGGTATTTCAGGCCTCAATCAAGGTGCTGCCGGGGGACGACTGAAAATCACCGCAACAAGGATGAAATCGCCTTTGTCTACACGTTTGTTTGCACACTTGCTGGGCAGGCTCACGGCATCAACTGTCGATCACCCGGCATTCAAAGGGCCGCCGATTGATATCGAGGGTTTGACTGCACGCGAACTGGGACAGTTGTGGCCCCATTTACAGCGGGCCAAACATCTTGCTGATAACAGCAACGCCAGCGAGGCAGCCAGAACCATCATGAATCAGGCGAAGGCTGCCAGCTTCACGCCCGCACTGGATGAACAGGCCACGCTCCTCACCTTGCGCGACCTGCAGCCAGGACAGATCGCCCAGGCTATTGAAACCCTGGCCTTCATGGATGGCCCAGTGTCTGCAGAACTGGCGCAGGAAGCGCAGCGCCTGCTATCAGTTGATGACAGCTGGAGTAAATATCACATACCGGTTGCCGCCTTGATCAAGCTGTCCGGCGACAATCAATGGCAGCAGCTGGAGCGCATCGTCGAGGCGGCATTCGCAGGCTCCGAATATGTACTGACCGAACTGACCGCGCTGAAAGAAATGAGCTTCCCAGCCCTGCTCTCCCTGGCGAATTCCCCTTTCCTAAACTACTTCAACCGGCAGCTTCATCCCGATGCACAAGATCCCTGCAAACAGCTGTCCGAAGAAGCGGCCTATATCGAGTTTGCCGGACAGGCGCTGCGCAGCGCTGCACGCAAACTCGCCGACATTCATGCCGGCACCGAAGCCTATGTGGCGGATGCTGCCTTCACCACCGACGACGCCGTAGTTCTGGGCCGCGCAGCCCGGGTCGCCCTGATTCGGGACGAGGTATGGCTGGGCAAGCTGCTGGCCACGCTGCTGCCACAAACCTGCGTCGCCCCCACAGCGGCCAAAACCACACCCGCGCAATCACTGGCCATTGCAATGGGGCATGCCATTGAGAGTTCACCGACACCGGAAAGCGTACTGGCCTTGCGCGAGGCGCTGAAAGTGGTGCGTCACGCAGGCCTCAAGAAGAAACTCTCGCGCCATCTCAAACCCTCGGAACGGGCACTGGCGGCGCGACCGGAAACAGCCCTGCGCCTGATGGTCGACGCAAAACCCGACAAGCGCAGGCTCACCATGCTGGCCACCTGTCTTGAGGCGGGATTCTGGCAGGAGATGGAGATGCTCTGGGGCGACTGGCACCCGCGCCTGGCCGGTACCGCCTTCGGCACTTCGCTGGTGTGGCGCGCGCAGCTGCCCGGCGGCACGCACAGCTTCAGGGTCAAGGCCGCTACCAGGAAGTCGTTGACGCTCGCTGATGTACATGGCCAGGCGGTCGACGTACCGGACTCGACACCCGTTCGGCTGTGGCACCCCCTACAGGTCGACGAAGCAGAACGCGCTGGCTGGCAGGCCCTGGTTACCGCGGAGCACCTGCGCCAACCCATCCGGCAGGTATTTCGCGAGCATTACCTGCCCCCGAAAGAAGAACTAGGCGCCAGCGAGAGTGCCCTCTTCAGCGGACACCTGCTCTCCATCCGGCCCCTTATCGGCCTGGCCCGGCGCGAAGGTTGGACGATAGACAGATTCGAAGGGCTGCAACGGGTGTTTGGCGAGCTGCGACTGGCCTTTCGGACCGACATGGCGTTGTACCCCGGAGCCGGAGGCATCACCGAATCCGGATTATTGTCCTTCGGGCAACGGCAGGGCAATCGCTGGGTTCCAGCGTCCCTGCATACACTCCCCCCTGTCCTGTTCTCTGAGGCCTGTCGTGCCGTGGACCTGCTGGTAAGCACCACCGCTTTCGCCATTGAGGACGAATCACTGCCGGAGACAAGGCCCGCAGGTTCGCAACATTGGGCACGCTCAGCTGAAGCCACACCAACCCAAATGGCGCGTATGCGGCGCGCAGTGCTGCAACAGGTTTTCAGCGCACACTCGCGCGCCCAGGACATAACACTGGCAGAGCGCCACCTGCTCATCGGTGAATTCGCCATTCACCTCTCCACCGCCCGGGTCACCCGCAAGGGGGCGCCAGTGACCGTGGAGATACCCCCAGACAGCCCACAGATCTACGCCGTACCCTGGCTGCCCTATGACGAAAAGTTACTGCAGAAAATCGTCAACACGGCGAGCGTGTTGCTGGGCAAAGCTTAA
>JBKEAX010000077.1:0-4204 GCA_047972825.1 Hyphomicrobiaceae bacterium
CAACCGCATACAATTTTGGCGCGGTATGAAGGCCACTAGTAAAATCATTGGCTTAGTGTGGCGTTTATCGCGCCTTAGTTGATACCCAGCGTGCCGCAACATCGATCAACTAAGGCGCGACACCACACTAGTGACTCAAGAGCTTCTTGAGCTCATCAATTTCGTCACGCAACCGGGGATTGCCGGTTATCTCGTTCTCAATCTTGCGGATCGCGTGCAACACAGTCGTATGATCGCGATTGCCGAACCGTCGGCCGATTTCAGGAAGCGAACGCGCCGTCAACTGTTTGGCCAGATACATGCCGATCTGACGTGGCCAGACCACCGAGCGATGCCGGCGTTGAGACAGCAGGTCACCTTTGGAAACACCGAAGTGACGCGAAATGATCCGCAGGATGTCCTCGATCTTTATCCGTCGGGGCTCGATCCCTTGCACGAGGTCACGCACAACCGTCTCCGCAATATCCAATGAGATCGGTGTACGCATGTACTGCCAGTTAGCGAACAACCGCGTGATCGCCCCTTCAAGCTCGCGGCCGTTCTCAGTGAGACGCTCGGCCAACAGATTGATTACATCCGTAGAGAGCTGGAACGACTGGTCAAGCGCTGCCTTTTCAGCAATCCGCTTCTCCAGCACCTTCGCCCGCAAATCGTAATCAAGCGAGCCAAGTTCGGTGACCAGACCACGTTGCAAGCGCGAACGCATGCGCTCATTCAGACGATCGATGTGGTTTGGTGCACGTGCTGAGGCGACCACCACCTGCCGACCACCGTCAAGAAGGGCATTGATGATATGGTCGAACTCCTGCTCGGTCTTCTCACCATGCATGAATTCCAAGTCGTCAATCAGCAGCAGATTGATCGAACGGAACTTCTCCTTGAACGACAGTGGATCGGAGCTGCGCAGCGCCTCCACGAACTGGTAGCGGAACCGCTCTGCCGTCAGGTACAGGACCTGCGCATCCGGGTTACGCTGTTTCACTTCCCAGGCGATTGCATGAAGCAGGTGCGTTTTGCCAAGCCCAACCGATGAATGGATATAGAGCGGATTGAAAGCTGGCGTCGAAGACATGATCGTTTCGGCAACTTGCGTTGCCCCGGCATGCGCCAGACGGTTGGAACCACCGACCACGAAGGTATCGAACGTGTAACGCGGATCAAGCGGCGACCCCTCAAATCCACCGACCTGCGTGCGACCGTGCGCCGGCGGCATGATTGCTTGCAGCGCAGCAGCGGAAAGAACTCTTGGCCCATCGCTTCCCGATTGCCGGCCTGTTGCATTCGCCTCCTGCTCACGCCGGGCCACATCAATCGGCGCCGGCTGCGGCTTGGCTTGGCCACCACCTGGCTGGCGCAACAGAACCTCGACCCGCTCGGCCCCCTTGAACTCAGCCTTGCAGCAAGCCAGAAGCGCATCTTCGTAATGCGATTGGATCCAGTTTTTCAGGAACTTCACAGGCACCGAAACCTGCACGGTAGCCCCGTCGAAACTCTCAAATTCGAGTGCATTGAACCAACTCGTGAAAATATCTTCTCCAAGTTGCGCCCGCAGCATTGCCCTTACTTTGTGTCCACGGCCATCGACACCCGACGACGACGCCTTGCCGCTTTCTGAAACACCATTCCCAGCTTTGGATGTCCGGCCAGCGGCCTTCTCAACAACTGCCGCTCCGAATTTCTCGATGCTATCCATGATAAACTTGCCCCCTACTCTCAAATGTCCGCACTCAGCTGCGATCGGCAAAAGCAACCCCGTCGCGCCCGAAGCATCGAGCAGCGTTGCTTAAACAATCCGACGTAGCGTTATGGGTGCGTTAGCCCTGCACCCAAGGAAGCCCGGCGACCTTCCAGCCGCATGCACTTCCTCTGCGACGGTTGGTATCGAGAGGACCCTCAAACCCTTCCGTCACATTGCGGCAGCGCGTATACCCCGCTTCTGCCATCACCTGTGCCGCCATACGGCTGCGCCCGCCTGACCGGCAGATGAAGAAGATCTCCGCATCTTTCTCCACCTGCATGGCATTGAGTTGCACTGACAATTCCTCAGCGAACCTTGGATTTATCCGGTTCTCAGGAAACGTCTGCCACTCGGTCATCAAAAGCGGCTTTCCGATCCCGCTGAGATCGGGCAACCCGACGAACGCCCACTCCGCTCTGGTCCTGCAATCGATCATCATCGATTTCGGATCGCTTCGAAGACGTGCCCATACATCAAGGACCGACACGTTTTCGATGTGGACAGCACTGCTGGAGCTCACACTAAAACACCTCCAAAAGTCACGCTCGCTCCACTTTCCAACAGTTTTTGGAAAACCAAGCAAACCCACGTCAACCAAGCATCCGCACGAGCTTAGTCAAGACGATCATCGTCAAACACGCTACTCCCGGACCCACGCCAGGACAAAGCGGCTTTCGACTGTGGATATACTTGGAAACGCCCACTCACACTACGCGACTTACGCGGCACTGAACCCTACCAACGCCGAGGTACTCGACTTATCCCCGCAGGTCCGTGCTGAGGAGATTAATTAAACCTTAACCCCTCATCACGCAAGCGCCTCCACCCCCCTGTAAAAAGCCCGGAATTACGGCGTTTTCGTCATGTCAAACACACTAAAAAGAATCCACAGCTCTGTGGAGAATCCCATTGAGGTTCTTGGGAAAACTCGAATTTTGAGACCCCCAAAAAAGCTTTGGGCGGCGCCCGCGCATCGCTGGCACCGCCCGTAACGTTTTTTGATTTCCCTGCATCCCATCGGACCACCGCCGCACCAACGGCGCTCATCCTCAAATCGCCATCAAAGCCTGGATTCCGCCACTTAAGACCGTTCAAAAAGTCTATGCTTACCATCAACACTGACTCTTCCATGTGGCGAACAAGTCACACGCGAGTCCCGAGCGCATGGAGCAGCGAGGATTCTTATTATCCTATTCGCCCATCGCAGAAACGCGAGCTGTCAGCCTTGAGATCTTCCGGCTGGCCGTCCGTTTATGCAGGATGCCCTTTTGCGCCGTGCGGGCCAGGAAAGGCTCGACGGATTTGAGAGCGGCAGCAGCTGCGGTTTTATCGCCCGAGCTGATCGCTTCCTCGACCTTACGCACCTCCGTGCGCATCTCACTGCGGCGCGAGCGGTTGACTTCGGTGCGCCGTGAAATCTTGCGAACGGCCTTTTTGGCCGATTTGGTGTTTGCCATCTCGTGGCTCCTTGCCTGGTTTAATCCTTGCCTCCTTGCCGGGGATATCAGCGGGTTGAACCATCGCGATAAGCCAAGGCTGGGCACAAACGCAGCTACCGCCCGGAACTGGCATCCCGAGCGGCACGATGCCAGTCGTATACTTGTCACGGCAATTGTGGTCAACGCCAATGCCGCAAAAAGCCGAAATTTATGGTCTGGACGCCCAACCGGCCATGATACCCGGGGCCCCGGGCTTGCGGCCAGGAGGCCTAGGGTCCGGACCCTAACGGCCAGCAAAGCGACGGGCTTTATCAGCGATCTGCCCATACACAGGATGATTTCTCGGGACAGGCGCGTTAATCAGGAACCGAATCCCAGAGCATGTTTAGCTGAAGTGTAGAGCGGTTCAGCGTGAAAAACACGCTCCAGAGATAAGAGCATGTTTAGCCGAAGTGTGGTGCGGTTCGGCGTGAAGAACATGCTCAAAACAAAAGAAAATAGATCGCGTTCGCGATACCGTGAAACGTGAACGCGATCTAAGTTTGTTAACACGTGACCCAGGGGCAATAGCGGAGAATGAAGAAATGCCATCATATTTAATTTGGGGAATTGCATTCGCGATCGGTTTAGCCATGGCATTATTCACGGCCGCCGCTCCGATGCCGCTACTCCACTTGGCAATGGGTGCATTGATCTGCATCGGCATCGCCTTCGCCGGCATTCTGGAAGCTCAAAAACTGCGCGGAGCAGGTGCGAGCAAGGCAGAGATCGCGTCAGCGAATGCCCGGCACATGGGCTTTATTTACATTTGGGGCGCATCAATCATCGCCCTTACCTACACCACGTTACTTTACTGGCACGAATGGTGGCATTGGTTGTTGGGCTTCGCACTCACCGGAACAGCCTGCATCTTTTTCTCCAATACGGTAGCACGTGAACATACGGAGGGACGCGACGACGATACGTTGCTGTCCATCGGACATAAACTGACGTGGGTCCAGCTCATCGGAATGGTGATCGCCATGGT
>JBKEAX010000117.1:0-3395 GCA_047972825.1 Hyphomicrobiaceae bacterium
GTGCCGATCCCGTCGATGTGGAAGAGGTGCACAAGAAGGCGCGCGCCAAGTTCTTCGCCCTGCTCGATGCCGTGACCGGACAAGGTGGCGCTACAGGCCGTGGCGAAACCGTTGACGCGCAGGCGCGCATACTCCTTTTTCATGGCCAGTCCGGCGCCGGCAAAACGCATCTCATCCGTGCATTGCGAACCGGAGCACATCGCACCGGCCACGCTTACCTAGGCTATGCACAGATGTCGCCGGACATCGCCAATTACGCGGACTATTATCTGCGGCGCCTCATTGCATCTCTGGAACGTCCCTATGATCCAGATGCAGGTGGTGAAAGCGCGCTGGCACGGCTGACCCGGAAATTGATCGAGGTTGCGAGCGAAATTCCAGCGTCGGACCTCAGCAAGCTGCGGGAAGAAACCTTCGAAGGCAACGAGCTTGCTTTTTTGGTACACGAGCTTGCCGATCTTATCGTTTCGGCACCGCGCTTCAGTGACGAGAATATCGACATCAACATCATTCGCGCCCTGCTTTACCTTGAGCGCAAGGATCCGCGGATCGAGCAGCGGGTTCGGCAGTATCTTCAGTGCCGGCCACTCAACGAGTTGTCGCTGCAGTCCGTATCAGCGCTTGATCCCAACGTCGGAGACGGGCGGGCATTCGACATCATCGAGGGTTTGGGCCGCCTGATGTGGGCCGTCGATAACAGCGCCCTGGTTTTCTCGATCGACCAGGTTGAGGATTTGCGCTTTTTCGACGACGCGGAAGAGCGGTTCCAGAAGGCTGTGCGCGACCTCATACAAATTGCCAACCGCGTTCCATCGGCAATCATCGTCATTTCCTGCCTGGATGATTTTTACGCCCAGGTGCGCGAACCACTGGCGCAGTCCTATCGCGACCGCATCGAAAAATCGGGGCCCGTTGCGCTTTATGAAAGCCGCACTGCTGAGGAAGCCCGGCTGATCATTGCGCGGCGGCTGGCCTATGAATCGGAACAAAATCCGGATGATGTCATCTATTCGGATCCGTCTGCCTATTTTGGACCGGAGTTCTTCGAGGAGTTCAGCGGGCTTTCAACACGCCGCCTGCTTGAGCATGCGCAAAACCGGCTCAGGGCAGAGACTGCACCAAGTGACGACGACAGCCCAGCGCAAGGTCATGACGAACATGCCGGATCTCGCCCGGCATTCGTTTCCACGCTCGCTGCCGCACTTGGATTTTCCAAACCAGCATCCAAGCCTGCGCCGATCCCGTTGATCGAGGTTGATTACCGTGACCTTTGGGAACGGTTCCACAATTCATCGGAAGCCGAAACGCCCTCGGATGATAACGAATTGATGGACGTGCTGGGTGCTGCGCTCAACCTGGCCGCCGCCGAATGGGCCGGTGCAGTGGAAGTTGCCACCAAGCGCCTGGAAATCGCCGATGACCTGCCTGCGATGGAATTGTCCATTCGCCAGCGCAACGGTCTTGAGACCGAAGCACGTATCTTTCTTTGCAATCGCAAGATTCAAGGCGGGGCATTCAAGCGTCAGCTCGATACAGTGCTGCAGTCCATGGGTTCCAAAAGCTGCTTCATCCTGCGCGCGGCGGATTATCCGCCCAACACCAAGAGCCAAGCGGCGCAGTCCATGCGTAAATTCCGCGAAGGTGGAGGCCGTGCCCTGACGGTGCCGATCGCGGAGTGGGAACGCATGATGACAGTGCGTGAATTCCACGCCTTCCACAGGAACGATCCGGGCTTTGCGGCTTGGTTCGGCGAGGCAAAGCTACTGTCGAACCTGATTGCCATCATTCAGCTTTTACGGCTCGACCTGCTGGGGCGCATGTTGCCGCCACGTGTCATCAACGGCGGTGGGCAAGCTCCCGGGGAGAAAGCGCCACAAACCAACACCGCACCAGGTTTGGATCAGAGCCCTGTTGAGTCGGTGCTGCCTTCGGCAACGCCGGCTGATCTTGCAGGCTGGAACATGCCAGGGTCGGCGACCACGTCCTATGCCAATGCTTTCGATGGTGGCGGGGCGATCGACGCGGACGTGACTGAGTTCGCCAACACGAGTTTCGACAGCGATGGCGGCGATCATGACGAGCTGCCGTTGTCCGTCATCCTCGATGAGAATGGCGTTACGAGCGGTTCGATTTTTGCTGGCCGTGAACTGGTTGGCCGACGCCGCCCGGTGACCCTCAACACATCCGTCATGAAGCGGCACGCTGCCGTGCTGGGTGGTTCTGGATCTGGCAAAACCACGTTGGCCCTGTCCTTGATCGAGCAGCTATTGCATCGTGGAATTCCCGCGATCCTGATCGACCGCAAAGGCGATCTTTGCAGTTATGCGAATCCGGAAGTCTGGCGCGCGGACGAAGACGAGCATGCCGAGCGGCGTGCCCTGCGCGAGAAGCTGGCCGACGCTATTGACGTCGCCGTCTATACACCGGGACGTGCTTCCGGGCGGCCGATTTCGATCACACTGCTGCCTAACGGCATTAACGAACTGCCAGAACACGAGCAGCAACTGCTTGCCAATCTCTCCGCGGCGGCGCTCGGCGACATGCTGCATCTGAAAAACTCGGCGACACATCAAAAGCAGTCAGGCACGCTTTCGGTAGCCTTGCGCATTCTTGGGTCGCGCTACAGCCGGGAAGTGACCTTGGCGGATCTCATTGACCTGCTTGAAGATGAGGATCCCGAACTTAGCGACCTCACGCAGCGCATGGATCCGTCGGGCAAGCTGCGGCGGGATCTTGTTGCGCAGCTGGACTCGCTCAGGCATCGCAATGCAGCACTGTTCGAAGGTGGCGGCGAAAGCATGTCGATGGAGCGGTTCTTAGGCCTTGGCCCGCATTCGCGCGATGGCCGCACGCGGCTATCGATCATTTACACGGGCTTTCTTGGCGACAACGAGAATATCCTGTTCTGGGTTTCGCAGTTCCTTTCGGAAGCTCTGCGGTTCTGCCAGCGCAACCCCAACGACGAGTTGCAGGCGGTGGTCATGTTTGACGAAGCCGATTTGTATATTCCGGCCAACGCCAAGCCAGCAACAGCGGAGCCTTTGCAAAGCTTGTTGAAGCGTGCACGCTCTGCTGGCCTCGGCCTGATGCTGGCGACCCAGTCGCCCGGCGACCTCGACTACAAGAGCCGCGACCAGATCACCAGCTGGTTCATTGGCCGTGTTCGCGAGGATACAGCTTTGCGCAAGCTCAAGGCTGCGTTCCAATCTGAATCCGGCCTCGACCCAGCAGCAGTGCTACCGCATCAGACCGTGGGCGAATTCCATCTGGTGCAGGAAGGCTTCCTGCGCGCCATGAAAGCACATCGCTCTTTGATCCTGGCCGATCAGGTGCCCTTCGACCGCATCGAACAGCTCGCAGCGGAGACGCGCGGGCAGGACGAAAAACAACTCGGT
>JBKEAX010000156.1:0-4423 GCA_047972825.1 Hyphomicrobiaceae bacterium
GATGCGCCGGCGCAGATCCTCAGAATAGCTCTGTCCCATGATCCACCTCCTGGTACGGTGAATCACAATTCGCCTGATTTGGGAATCCCTCCGATTCCGTTTTCAAGAACGATGCTCTAGTCGCCTCGTTGGTGCGGATATGATCACGCCGCCTGACGGTCGTCAAATGGGCGTGCTCCCACGACGACTTAAATAGCGCCACATGCAAAAAAGGGGAGGCACTGGGCCACCCCTTTTATAACTTGAAGCTTGTTGCTCTTAATGCGGCTGTCTTTTGCGGTTTAGGGCCTGCGGCTGATCCCCCCCTGAATCAGAGGCTCCGCTGGGGCACACCGTGCTTCAGCTGAACACGCTTCAAATCCTTGATTTTATGCATGTCGTCATCGAAAAACCGCTGCACAATTCTGCATAACGGCATGAACTGACGCGTGTCAGACCTTTTCCAAAAGGACCTCGGCCGTCTTGGGACCGAAGTTGCCGTCTGCTCCCAGGCCATTCTTTTGTTGGAAATCGCGGACAGCAGCCTTGGTGCCGCGGCCATAGTCGCCGTCAACGGTCAGTTCGTAGCCGAGCTCGTTCAGCAGCTCCTGCAGCTTCTTGACGTCGTCTCCATTATCGCCGCGGCGGAGGATGCGATCAAACGAGGGCTTGTTGCCGCCTAAACCAGGCACGCCACCAGCCAGGACGTTCTTGCAGGGACGCGCTGTACGCGTGCAGACCCAACGCTTCTTGCCGTTTTCGACTTCGACCTGCTCGCAGTCAATCTTGCGATCTGCGGCAACGCGCCAGGATTGGAACCCGGGACCAGCCTGGGCTTCTGCGGCTTTGCGCCATGCAAATAGAGAACTGGGATAGGCACCGAGCGACCGTGATATGAACGGGCTGCCTTCGGCGATGACTGGTTCGTCCTTACATTCGTTGGCCGATGCGCCGGTGATGGATGTTACGATCATGGCCAGCGCAGCCGCCAACACGCTGAGAAAACGATACATTGGGAACCCCTTTTATCTGAAACGTACCGAGGGCCTAATCTTCCAGAACGAATGATCCGCTGCTACAAACTGAACGCGCTGTCATATAAATCGCCGTGTTGGTGTTGCACTTCAGCATCCAGAGAACAGCCTGTTTGCTACGGTTGACCAAATATACTCATTATGTTCTCAACTTATGAGCGTAGGAAACTGCCATCAATGATTGTGCTGACACGGGTGCTGGGTGAGCGGTGAGAGAGGCCCTGATGTGGAGGGCCTCGTGGTTGGGTGCTTCAGAAACACAAAGGGCCACCCTTGTGGGCGGCCCTCCGTGGAATAAAGGTCGCGATGAACAGGCTGCACCGTCTGGCGTCAGCCTTCACGATCTTCCGAATTCGCCTAGTCAGCCACCGCGAGGTGAGCCGTCAGCAAATCCAGCGACCGCGATATCGCAGCCTCAAAAATCCCACTCGACATCGGATCACCTCCTTTCGGTTGTTGACGATGCTCATATGATGCCACTGTTCGCGGTGGATGCAAGAGGGAGGATCCTGATGACCCGTTCAAGGGGATGGGTATTCCCTTATTTTGAGCATGCTCTTCACGCCGAACCGCGTACGCTTCGGCTAAATTTACTCTAGCAATTCGTATGAATGAAGAATTTTGGATGTGCATACATACATGCGAGATTTTAAAGTTCAGAGGCATTCCTAAGTTAATGCGGTTTTGACCATAGATTTATTTAAGAACGGGGGGATTACATGATGAGCGTTCAGTCCGTCTTGCGCCTCGGTGCTGGAGTTTTGGCTACGGTTGTGGTGGCCTTGAATCCAGTGTCAGTTTCCGCGCGTGATTTTGGGCCCTTTCAACCACATGTCGGCGCCCAGATCACATATGCATTCTCCAACAAGTACGGGCCTGATGCCGAGGCGACGCTTCGGTTTGACAGCGTTCAATCTGACGGTAACAGGATCAGCTATTGGAGCTCTCGCGGTCTAAGCGCGACGCGCTTCTTGCGTAGTGCGGATCGTCTCAATGCTTCGACGTATGTGCTGGGATATGGCTCCAGCATGCCGGATACGATTCCCGGAGCTACGACTTTGGGTATGTCGATCGCCACATTGGAAGAGCTGCGTGCGACAGGTCATGCGCCTTGGACCATGATCTATGATCAGAAAATGCGCTCCATTTCCGGCACGCTTCACCTGAAGGGCAAGACCCGCTTGCCGTTGATGATGGAGAATGACGTAAGGGACGTTCCGGTTCTGCATGTCGTGGGAGAATTTCGTGAAGGAGATAGATCTGCGACGGCGGAGTTTTATTTCCATGATGATCGCAAGAGCCCGGCGCTGATACAACGCTTCATCAAGATGAGTTGGGAAAAAGAACCGCGTGAGGAACGCATTGTTCGAATCACGGCAGGGCGCGAATTGCGCAGCGAAATGGAACAGGCGCTATCAACGTTGAACAAGTACGATCTATATGGCCTGCACTTCGCGTTCGATAAAGCGAACCTGTTGCCGCAATCCAAGGGTTTGCTGGACCAGATCGCTGTTACGTTGAAAAACAATCAGCTTTGGAAACTCAGGATTGTCGGGCATACCGACTCCATCGGTGACGATGCCTACAACCTGAACCTCAGCAAGCAGCGTGCGCATTCGGTGGCAAAAGCGCTTGAGCAACGTGGGATCAAAGCATCCCGCTTGACAACCGCGGGTGTTGGCGAAGGTGAGCCAAAGGCGTCGAACGAGACGTTGGAAGGTCGCGCGCAGAACCGCCGTGTGCAATTGATCCGGACGGACCGCTGAGGGTTGTTCCGTGGTCGAGCTTGAAAAGCGCGTGGCGTGGTCCGCGCGCTTTTTTCTGTGGGCATTTTCTGATCCGTATTCATCTGGACTGCCTCGACATACATGCGGATAAATTTCTTGTTTGTTTGTCGACGGAGGCGGTATGATTTATGCTGCGCGCGTTCAAGGCTTCTAGATCGTGTTCACTTTCCACGGAATCGCGCACGCGCTCTATTTGCTTTTATTTCTCGCGGTGTTCTTCCCGCCGAACTGCTGCACACTTCGGCTGAACATGCTCTTGTCTCTGGAGCATGTTCTTCCCGCCGAACCGCGTACACTTCGGCTGAACATGCTCTGGCATGCTCTCATTCCTGTTGGTGTTGGTGAGGCCAGCCGGTTGCGGAGGAGCAGGATGCAAACAAGTGGGGGCAATTAGCCGTGCGTGCATTTTTTGTCGCGACCATGATCCTTTTTTTGTCGTGTGCGTTGTGCGTGTCTCCAACGCAGGCAGATGAAGAAAAGCGCGTTGAACTGTCCAGTTTCTCTGGCTGGTGGAGCGGGACCGGCTACCTTGGCTTTCAAGGTGGAGAACGAGAAACCGTACAGTGCCGCGCAACCTACCGTGAGGACAAGGAAGCCGGTTCTTTTGCGCAATCAGTCCGTTGTGCGACGGCAAGCGGCACGGTTGATATCGAAAGCACGATTATTCCTGATGGAGATGGTCTGCGCGGCACATGGCGGGAAAAGAAGTACAATGTTGCGGGTGACTTTACAGGCCAGTTCGTACCGCGCGGGTTCCGTGTCGTTGTGCAAAGTGAGGACATCAGCGCCAATATGACCGTTCTACTCAACAAGGGGCGCCAGGTCATTGAAGTTCAGTTCTTCAATAGCAAGCTTATCGGGATGACGCTGATCCTTCAGCGCGGCTCCTCTCAGAAGTCTTGAGCGATCTGTCCAGCTACAACTCTCTTGCCGAAAACAAGGAGCTAGATCGCGTTCACTTTCCACCGAATCGTGCACGCGCTCTGTTTTCTTTTACTTTGAGCATGTTCTTCACGCCGAACCGCGTACACTTCGTCTGAACATGCTCTAATGCCTATCGCGCAAAAGCGTTCAGCAGTTTTGCGCGATAGGCATTGAGGAACAGAAGTGGAGTTCTTTTTCCCTCCACCTTGCACTGTTAGCCGGTGGACTCCACGGCATCGAGTGCCCGGGCCGAATAGACCAACGCTGCGCCCGCATTCATCGCTATGGCAACGCCAAGAGCTTCGGCGATTTCCTCTTTTGTAGCGCCGTTTTCTACCGCCTTCTGGGAATGTACTGAGATGCATCCATCGCAGCGCGTCGTTACTGCAACGGCGAGAGAGATCAACTGTCTGGTTTTCTCATCGAGATGCCCGGTCTTGGCGCCGGCGCCGCTCGCCATCATGTACCCCCCAACTGAATCAGGGGAGAGTTTTCCGAGATCACCAATGCGACCGATCAGCTTGTCGCGGTAGCTTTTCCAGTCCAACAACGACATGTCGTTTCCTTTCTACTCTTCTACGGTTGGGGAAATTTGAGTGCGCGGTGTTGAGAAATTGGTGCGCTGGGCGGCAATTAAGTTCGCGTCAGAAGCACTTTCCTTGTCCTTGTTTCCACCTTTCCAGGTAGGCTTGCGAAACC
>JBKEAX010000288.1:0-8383 GCA_047972825.1 Hyphomicrobiaceae bacterium
CGGGGGTTGCCGCCGTTTTCAGAGATGTAGTTCTCAAATAGGTCTTTCAGGAACGGGCTCATCCAAAAGCCCATGACCTGCGCATCGCGAACCTTCCAGGTGCTGCCACGCCTGACGAGAAGCCAGCGCACGTCATAAGACGTGCCATCGGTGAGCGTTACACGCGTATCGACATGCACGCCTGATTTCGATTCTTGCGTCTGGCCGGTGACGATGGCGCGGGCGACTGGATATTTGGGCGCGTTGTTGGCTGCGTAACGGGCAATGAAGTTGATCATGCCCGAGAAATAAGAATTCTGGTCGGACCTGGGCAAGCCGCGGCGGTAGGTCCCCAGCGAATAAAGGCCAATGGTGCGATAGTCGGCGTGGCTGCGCACGGCTGTGGCAAAATCATTATGCGAGGCCGAGCGCGCTGCCGTAACGAGTTGTTTGGCGACGCGCTGCATGTAGCGGGCGGGGGCTTCTCCAGCGATCGAGGCTTGTGGCGCTATCGTGGCTGCAATGAGCATAACTGCTAGCCACAAGCCGATCTGCTGGCGTTTAAGCACCGTGCGTGATGCATCGATTAGGTTCGTCATTCCTAAACGCTCCCTTGCGTAATCTGGTGATGCGCGTGTGTCGGCAAACCCGCGCGGTGTTCGGATTTATCCCTGCTTCGCTTGCTAACGCAATGTAGTGTGCTCTTGCCCGCAATAATTCTTTTCCCGAGTGTGTCCCGAACCGGGTATTTCCGCACGCATTACCGACAGCACGCCGGTTTTCAGCAGAATCTCCAGCCGATCGACCCAGTAATTGCACTCGGCGCTAAAACATGGGCCATATCTTGGCATTTGGTTGTTGCCTGCCGGTAAAAAATCCAAAAAGACCCCGGGCTTCCTAAAGGAACCTTGCAAGAGGCTTGTTGGGGATGCTGGTGGAGTGCTGGTCCCGGCAGCTGCCGAGGCATGTGGGCATTTACGCTAGATCGCGTTCACGTTTCACGGTATCGCGCAGGCGCTCTATTTTCTTTTATTTTGAGCATGTTATTTACGCTGAACCGCATGCGTTTCGGCGGAACATACTCTAGCGGCAACCTAGCTGATCCGTATCAAGAATTTTGTGGCAGACGGCTTTTGTCAAGTTTACTTTTTCATATTGGCTCTTGACACATAAACATATCTTTATATGTTCGCGCGACGTTTAATCGAAACCGAAGCTCGTTATGTCTCCCATCTATGATGCACGCGATTTGGTAACCGCGCTCAAAGCTGTGGCCGAGCCAACCCGCCTCAGGATTTTGAAGTTGCTGTCCGCCGGGGAACTCAACGTCAAGGATCTGACGCAGATCCTTGGGCAGAGCCAGCCGCGCGTTTCCAGGCATCTCAAATTGCTGACAGAGGCTGGATTGGTTGACCGGTTCAGGGAGGGGAGCTGGGTCTATTTCCATGTCGCTGACGGTACACATGGTGGAGAGCTGGCGCGCCAGGTGCTGGCCGTTCTCAATGATTCAGATGCGATTCTGGTGCGGGATCAGGACCGCGCTGGCGTGGTGAAACGCGAGCGTGAGGCCTTGGCACAGGCTTTCTTCGAGGCACATGCATCTGACTGGGATGAAATCCGCGCATACCACGTTGCGGAGGCCGAGGTCGAGGCTGCCATGGCGGAAATGCTTGGCGAGGGCCCATTCGATTTACTGGTGGACCTGGGGACTGGAACGGGGCGCATCCTTGAATTGTTCGGTGCGAGCTATGCGCATGGGCTGGGTATTGACCTGAACCAGTCAATGCTGGCCTACGCGCGTTCCAAGCTGGCGGAGGCGGGCCTCGAAAGAGCGCAGGTTCGACAGGGGGACCTCTACAACCTGCCGCTTGATGATGGCGCCGCAGATGCCGTGATCATGCATCAGGTGCTTCATTTTCTTTCTGACCCCGCGGTTGCACTGTCGGAGGCCGCTCGCATATTGGCGCCGGGTGGCCGGTTGTTGATCGTCGATTTCGCACCCCATGAATTGGAAGATCTGCGCGAACGTTTCGCACATGAACGCCTTGGTTTTTCGACAACACAGATTGAGGACTGGATGAGAAATGCCGGCCTTGATCCTGGTGCGGTACGTACTTTAAGCCCTGCCGCCGCTGAGGCGGAAGACCGGCTTACGGTTTCAATCTGGATTGCCGGCAAGGATGGTAAGCCTTCGCCGACGACCGGCCAATTGCCACAACGCAAACTCGAAAGGGCCTGAACAATGGCTGATACGAGAGAACGCAAAAGCCGGCTTCTCGGCGCGGGCGATATTGATGTTTCATTTGAGTTCTTCCCTCCGAAAAATGACAAAATGGAGAGCACTCTGTGGTCTTCAATCGAACGACTGGCGCCGCTTTCGCCTGAGTTCGTATCTGTCACCTATGGTGCGGGAGGCTCTACGCGTGAACGCACCCATGCAACGGTGTCGCGCATCATCAAGGAAACAACACTCAGGCCTGCTGCGCATCTGACTTGCGTGGATGCTACGCGCGAAGAGGTCGACGAGGTTGCCCAAGGCTACTGGGACGCCGGTGTGCGCCACATCGTTGCCTTGCGGGGCGACCCGGCGGCAGGCGTTGGGCAGAGCTATGAACCGCATCCGGGCGGATACGCCAATGCGGCTGAATTGGTTGCGGGTCTCAAGAAGATCGCCAACTTTGAGATTTCTGTCGGTGGGTATCCTGAAAAGCATCCCGAGAGCCCGTCGTTCAAAGCCGACATCGACAACTTGAAAGCCAAGGTTGATGCAGGTGCGGATCGCATCATCACGCAGTTCGGTTTCGACAACGCACACTTTCTGTCGTTTCTTGAACGCGCACGCGCTGCAGGCATATGGGTTCCTATTACGCCTGGCATTGTTCCGATTCACAATTTCCAACAGGTCGCAGGGTTTGCAACGCGAACAGGCGCATCCGTTCCGGCATGGCTGGCACGGCGTTTTGAAGGGCTTGAGAACGATAGTGCTACCCAACATCTCGTAGCGGCAGCGGTAGCAACCGAACAAGCGATGGAACTGGTTGAGGAAGGCGTAAAGAAGTTCCACTTCTACACCTTGAACCGTGCCGACCTGGTTTATGCGATCTGTCACCTTTTGGGGCTGCGGCCAGAGGCTGTGGTGACTGAAGAATCATTCGAGATTCTTGACCAACGTCACAGGGCCCTTGCATAGAGCATGTTCAGCCGAAGTGTACGCGGTTCGGCGTGAAGAACACCGCGAGAAATGAAAGAAAATAGAGCGCGTGCGCGGTTCCGTGGAAAGTGAACGTGATCTAGGTCCAGCACTCGGGAATATTCAGAAAACAGTCCAATGTCTGCCGTATGCAAACGGCGGTAGTTGCAAAACGTCGAGACACGATAGCGATGAAAAAAAAACCAAGCGCAGCTGCTCTGGAAAAGGCAGCGTCTGAACGTATCCTCATTATCGATGGCGCCATGGGCACGATGATCCAAAAGCGCAAGCCAACGGAAGAAACCTATCGTGGTGAACGCTTCAAGGACTGGCAACAGGACGTGAAGGGTAACAACGATTTGTTGGTGCTGACGCAGCCGGAAATGATCGAACAGATCCATGGCGAATACCTGGAAGTGGGTGCCGACATTATTGAGACCAATACGTTCAACGCCCAGGTCATTTCGCTGGCTGACTATGGCATGCAGGAGCTGGCCTACGAGATCAACTTCGAAGCCGCCAAGATAGCGCGCAAGGCGGCCGATGCATGGACAAAGAAAACGCCTGACAAGCCACGGTTTGTTGCAGGTGCAGTCGGGCCGACCAACCGTACAGCCTCGATATCGCCCAATGTCAATGACCCAGGTTTCCGCAATGTTGATTTTGACGAGCTGCGTGAAGCCTACAAGGAGCAGGTGCGCGCGCTGATTGATGGCGGCAGCGACATCATCCTGATCGAAACGATTTTCGATACGCTGAACGCCAAGGCTGCAGGCTACGCTACGCTTGAGGCATTTGATGAGACGGGTATCGAATTGCCGATCATGCTATCTGGCACGATCACCGATGCCTCCGGCCGTACGCTTACCGGGCAGACGGCCGAAGCGTTCTGGTATTCATTGCGGCACCTGAGGCCTTTCTCGGTTGGCCTGAACTGTGCGCTGGGTGCCGAGAAGATGCGCCCTTACCTGGCTGACCTGTCACACATCGCTGGTGTGCGCATCTCCGCCTATCCCAACGCAGGCCTGCCCAACGCTATGGGTGAATACGACGAGACGCCTCACGAGATGGCCTGCCAGATCGAGCCGTGGGCGAAAGACGGCATGCTCAATATCGTTGGTGGATGCTGTGGCTCAACGCCCGACCATATTCAGCACGTTGCCGCGCACGTCGAGAAGTACCCGCCGCGCAAGGTTCCAGAGATAGCGCCAAAGATGCGCCTTTCCGGCCTGGAACCCTTTGTTTTTGGGTAAAAGCATGCTGGGTGAATTGCATTTGCAGGAAGCTGCCATGTCCACTGCTGAACAGAAAAAAACAGTGGCAGGCCAGGCACGCCAGGGCGAAATTGCCACATCAAAGCCCAGGTCGCAGCATAACGTCCTATCCGCTAGCCTAAAATCACCGTACGTAATGTTAGGGTGGGGCCTTCCTTGCCGCTGTTGTAATCCGAATGGACAAAACAATGGAAGCCGCCGGCGCGGAGGTGTGTCTGTGTCCGTTTGTGGGTTGGGGGATTTTGTAAATGCGTATCATCAAGCTCGATTTGCCGGCGACATTTCGTTCGTCAGACCCGGAGATTTCCCTGGTGTCGGAGGAAATTCGCAAGCAGTTCTTTGGCGAACTGGAGCGAATGGACCAGGAGCTTTCCGACTATGTGCGGATGCGGGCGGCGGGCTACTTGCCGCCAAGCTATTCGGTTTTCGTCAGGACGCAGTTGCAGCCGGAAAAGACGGGAACGCTGACGCAGCTTTGGATTGTCGATCCGACCGTGCGCTGGCCAGCGGGCCTGCTCACGCGCTCAGCTTGGAAGCTGTTCGTTCCGATTCTGTCACATGTCGTACGCGACACGGTGATGGAGCGTTTCCAGGGCGTCGAAGTCGACATGCAGGAAAAGGATGCGCGCGTGACGGTGCTGGCACCAACCAGGAGTTGGCGCGATCCAGTGATCCTGTCAATCGTTGTCTTTTTGCTGACATCTCTACTCTGGTGGTTCGGCATTCCTCTGATCCACAATTTCACAGGCGGCGGTCTGGGGAGTGCCCCCGGACTCTGAGCCACGCGGATCTTGCAATATCGATTGCTTCACCAAGCGCCGGCGTTTAAACGCGCGGCGCTGTTCCCAGTTGGGCTGGGGCTTTTAAGAACGACATGGATTGAAAAAAATGACTCAAGGAAACGCAGCACAATCCTTCATCAACGTTGGAGAGCGCACCAACGTTACGGGCTCGGCGAAGTTCCGCAAATTGATCGAGGCCAACGATTATCCAGCTGCCCTGGCCGTTGCACGTCAACAGGTGGAGAACGGTGCGCAAATCATCGATGTGAATATGGACGAGGGTTTGCTCGATTCCGAGAAGGCGATGACCACGTTCCTCAACCTCATCGCATCAGAACCTGACATCGCGCGTGTGCCGGTGATGATCGATTCTTCGAAATGGAGTGTGATCGAAGCCGGACTGAAGTGTGTGCAAGGCAAGGCGATCGTCAATTCGATCTCGCTCAAGGAAGGCGAGGGGCCATTCCTGGAGCAGGCCCGCAAGGTTCTGCGGTATGGTGCGGCCGTCGTCGTCATGGCTTTCGATGAGGATGGGCAGGCGGACACCACAGAGCGCAAGGTTGCGATCTCAAAGCGAGCCTACGACCTTCTGACAGAAAAGATTGGCTTCCCGCCAGAGGACATCATTTTCGATCCCAACATCTTCGCGGTTGCCACAGGCATCGAGGAACACAACGGTTACGGGCTGGCGTTCATCGAGGCTGCACGCGGCATCAAGGAGCAGATGCCGCTGGTACATATATCCGGTGGCGTCTCCAACCTGTCGTTTTCCTTCCGCGGCAATGAACCTGTGCGCGAAGCCATGCATTCGGTATTCCTGTTTCACGCCATCCAGGAGGGCATGGACATGGGCATTGTCAACGCAGGCCAGCTCACGCTCTATGACGACATTCCGGTGGAACTGCGCGACCTGGTGGAAGACGTCATTCTCAACCGCCGCGACGATGCTACAGACCGGTTGCTGGATGCTGCGTCCAGGTTCAAGGGCGAGGGCGGTTCCAAGAAGAAGGAGAAAGACCTATCCTGGCGTGAAAAGCCCATCAACGAACGCATTGCCCATGCGCTGGTGCATGGCATCACCGACTTTATCGAAGAGGATACAGAGGAAGCACGCCAGGCTGCTGAACGTCCACTGCACGTCATCGAAGGTCCGCTGATGGACGGCATGAACATTGTTGGTGATCTGTTCGGTGCGGGCAAGATGTTTTTGCCGCAAGTGGTGAAATCGGCGCGCGTCATGAAACAGGCCGTCGCCTATCTGCAACCCTACCTGGAACAAGAGAAGATCGAACTCGGCCTTGAAAACCAGCCATCGGCGGGAAAAATACTGATGGCAACCGTGAAGGGCGACGTTCACGACATAGGCAAGAACATCGTCGGTGTCGTGCTTCAGTGCAACAACTACGAGGTGATAGACCTTGGCGTAATGGTACCTGCTGCCAAGATTCTTGAGACGGCAAAGGAAATGAAAGTCGATATGATCGGCCTGTCCGGCCTTATCACGCCTTCGCTTGATGAAATGTGTTTTGTCGCCGCCGAGATGGAACGTGAAGGTTTCGAATTGCCGTTGTTGATCGGTGGGGCGACCACCAGTCGCGTACATACGGCTGTAAAGATCGCACCCAACTACAACCGCAACCAGGCCATCTATGTGCTTGATGCCTCGCGTGCGGTTGGCGTTGTTTCCAAACTGCTGTCGGAGACCGATCGGGGCGATTATGTCTCAGGCATCCAGGCCGAATACGACAAAGTGCGCCAGGCTCACATTGCCAACGAAGCCAAAAAGACACGCATCACGCTTGCGGCGGCACGCGACAACAAATTCCAGGTCGATTGGGCGAACTATAAGCCCGTCAAGCCGCAATTTTTCGGTCCCCGTGTGTTCAAGGACTACGATCTCCGCGAACTCGTTCCTTACATCGATTGGACGCCATTCTTTTCGACATGGGAATTGCGCGGTCGCTATCCGCAGATTCTAGATGACAACAAGGTGGGGCCTGAGGCCAAGAAACTGTTTGCAGATGCCCAGGCACTGCTGAAGAAGATCGTGGATGGCAAATGGCTCAGGGCTGAAGCCGTGATTGGCTTCTGGCCGGCCAACGCCATCGGTGATGATATCGAGCTTTACACCGGTGAACCACGTGTGGCCCAGCTCGCCACGTTGCACACTTTGCGTCAGCAGATCGCCCGGGATCCCAAGCGCAACCGTGCACACATAGCTTTGGCTGATTTCATCGCTCCCAAGGAGACGGGTATTGCCGACTACATTGGCGGCTTTGCAGTGACTGCGGGTCTTGGAGATGCTGAAGCGCTCAAGACGCATTTCAAGGATACCGACGACTATGGCCGTATCCTGTTCAAGGCACTGGCCGACCGCCTTGCGGAAGCCTTTGCCGAACACATGCATGCCCGCGTCCGGATGGAGTTCTGGGGCTATGCCAAACACGAAAATCTAACCAATGACGAACTCATCACCGAAAAATACGACGGCATAAGGCCGGCACCGGGTTATCCCGCGCAGCCAGATCACACAGAGAAAAAGACGATCTGGAAACTCATGGACATTGGCAACAAGACTGCAATTGAACTGACGGAGAGTTTTGCCATGATGCCGGCGGCTTCGGTCTCGGGGCTTTATTTTGCAAACCCTGCCAGCCACTATTTTGGCGTCGGCAAGGTTGAGCGCGACCAGGTCGAGGACTACGCGCAGCGAAAGGGATGGAAAGTTGAAGAGGCTGAACGCTGGCTGGCGCCGGTCCTGAACTACGATCCCAAGAGCTACAAGACGGACAAGGTCGCCTGATTACCAAAATCCGGGTGGGGCGAACCCTTGGTTCCCGAAAACAAGCGTTCAGAGCTTGTGCTGGGCGGTGAAGGCCAGCCAATCGGTTGTGTCATAAAGCCGCCCGCTGGCATTATTGATGCTGGTCAGTTTATGCACAGGCGTCATCGACCGTTCATTGTTGCTGTGATACGCGAGGCGCGTGTGAAACGGATGTAAACGGGAGAACCGCAATGGTCGGTCATTTGCTGCTTGTCGTGCTGCAATTCATTGCGGCATTTCTCGGCGCGCCCTACGTGCTGGAGCATATTCCTGTTAGCGGTGATCTGCAGACGTTTGTGCATGCTGGAGTTTATGCGGTAATCGTTTGGATTGT
>JBKEAX010000326.1:0-2946 GCA_047972825.1 Hyphomicrobiaceae bacterium
TGGCCATGGCGGCAGCTACCCTGATTGGTGCCTCACCAGCAGTGGCGCAAGACACGAAGATGCCCATGGATCACCATGGGCACGGCGATATGCAGCATATGGAAAAGATGGAGACGAAGAAAGTTGCGCCTGGTACGGAGGTGGACGGTATAGCCGTCATAAACGCCGTAGACATGGATAAGAAGCAGGTCAATCTGACTCACGAACCCATGCCCGCACTCGGCTGGCCCAGCATGACTATGGATCTGCCGGTGACCTCCAAGGTCGATCTAGGCAGCGTCAAGGCTGGTGACAATGTTGCATTCAAGCTGAAGCTGGGTCGCGACAAGACCTACCGCGTTATCGAGATGACCCCACAGAAGTGATGCCTGGCTAGTGCGGCGTCGCGCCTTAGTTGATCGATGTTGCGGCACGCTGGGTATAAACTAAGGCGCGACAGGCCACTAGAGCATGTTTAGCCGAAGTGTTGTGCGGTTCGCACATGAAGAACACCGCGAGAAATAAAAGAAAGTAGATCGCATTCGCGATTCCGTGAAAAGTGAACGCGATCTAAAATTAGCCAGAACATCGACAGCACCGGGCATTCATGTTGAAACGAACTCTCTTGCGCCTGCTGCGCGCCATGAGCAAAATCCCAAGGCGGGTCATCATCGCGATGTCCCCGATCCTTCGCTTCATAGCTGCTGCATTTCTCTTGCTGGCCGTTGTCATGTTCGCTGTCGGAATGACGCAGGATGGGATCCACACATCCACGGCCATGCACTGGCAACAGGCCTCGCCATCCTCGTTCGACGCACTCAAGACAACCGTCTCACAGAGTATCGGTAGTTGGGCCTGGAATCCGGTGCTGAAAGGTCTGTTGGGATTGCCGGCCTATATGCTCTTTGGGTTGTTGGCGCTCATTTGCGGTTTAGCCGGGCGTCGCCGTCGCGCCATCAACGTTTTCATAAACTGAACGTAAGCCTGACAAGCACTTGTCCGCAACGCTAGAGCATGTGCAGCCGAAGTGTACGCGGTTCGGCGTGAAGAACACCGCGAGAAATAAAAGAAGAATAGATCGCGTTCGCGATTCCGTGAAAAGTGAACGCGATCTAGACATACCCACCCAGTGCAGCCGACTATAGAAGATCCTCACACCGGCTGCATCATGTCGCCAACGATACCCAACCCAATCAAGACCACCAGACCGAACACCAAGAATGCCATTAGCCGGGCATGCTTCCTGTTCAGCTCGCGCATCTGGATCTCGTCGATGGAGCTTTTCTCACGACGCCCACCTGCCACAATCCCAAGCATCTTTCTCGGCATCGAACGGCGAACATTTCCCCGATCTTCAATTTCGACACCGGCGCGATTCGCAATGCGCTCACCGATCTCGACATACGGAAAAGCCGGATCAACATTTGCCTCGTTGACATAGCCAAGACGAAACTTCTCACCGCCGCGCGTAACAATGCGCGCGCCCTTTAACATCATGGGCGCCAGCACACCTCCATAGATTTCACGGCGAACTTCTATCTTGCCGATGTCCTTGTAGGCGACTTCCCGCGTCTTGTAGCGCAGCATAGGCGTTGGCCCGCGTCCTGAAGGCAGCGTGAACCTCACTGCGGAATTACCAAGCTCTACTCGTGATCGGACAGAATGCAACAGCTCGACCAGGACGAGAAACATGACGACGGCAAAACCGATCGCAATGACCATGAGCCCCAAGGCATCGTGCCAAAGACCATGCGTGATACGCGCCCACAGCATCGGCCCCAGACTGACAAAGAACGGCAGTAGTAATAGGAATATCACCGAGAAAGCTAGGCGCCTGCCGCCACTCGCTCGATAGATGACGCGCTCCTTGGCGGTCACCGGCACGCTCGCTTCGCGCACATCATGCATTGCTGGCTCACCAAGAGCTGCAGCAAGATCACCAGCCGGCCGAACGACATTGGCGTCAGACATGGTACAAGTTCCCCTCGGCTTCGCGGACAGTTTCCCCCCGCCGCGTTCGACACCCCCTCAGCCGCCGATGAAACAATAGTCGCGATAAAGTGAGGCACGAACAGGGCGGACCAAACAATTACGGCTCATTATATGTCGGTCTGGACATTGGAACGGCATTCGAAAGGCAAACACCATGTTTTTCAAGAAAAAGACACTAATGCCGACGGCTGAAAATGCGCTGCCAGGACGCGCTGATCCAATCCCTACGGCTTTGAACCATTACGTATTTAACCGGCCATTGAAAGGGCCTTATCCCGATGGGGCGGAAATGGCCATGTTCGGGTTAGGCTGCTTCTGGGGTGCAGAACGAAAATTCTGGCTGCTAGAAACCGGCATCTGGACCACGGCCGTCGGATACGCAGCCGGGTTCACACCCAATCCAACCTATGAAGAAGTATGCACCGGCCTCACCGGCCATAATGAGGTCGTGCAGGTAGTTTTTGAGTCAGCCAAAGTTTCCTATCAGGAGCTTCTGAAAACCTTCTTCGAAAGCCATGACCCGACCCAGGGCATGCGCCAGGGCAACGATATGGGTACGCAATACAGATCCGGTATCTACTGCTATGGCGAAGCCCAACGCCAAGCTGCGGAAACAGCACGCGCCACCTACGCACCGCTGCTACTGAAGCGCGGCTTCGGCGCCATCACGACCGAAATTGTCGAAGCGCCAGAGTTTTATTATGCCGAAGACTATCATCAGCAGTACTTGGCCAAGGTGCCACACGGCTATTGCGGTCTTGGCGGCACAGGTATCGCATGCCCCCTTCCCACCGGGATCGAGGCGAAATAGATATGACTCCAAACGCCGAGCAATAAACAGGGTGAAACTCATCATGCGAACAGCACGAGGTGGAAATCCCCACAGCCTATTGCGGCCGGATTTTCGCCCGTGGCTCTCCGGAAATGTCGATAATTTTTTTCGACCGGGCAATGCTGGATTTGATCAGCTCGGCC
>JBKEAX010000331.1:0-5159 GCA_047972825.1 Hyphomicrobiaceae bacterium
GTCAGGCTTGCCAGCCGCCCGGGAATGCCACTGCCATATGCAGCGCCAGCATTGTCCAACTGGTGAGCTTTCTGCGGATTGAACATTGCTATCCGCATCGCCGACCAGTGTGCAACACGGCTCGCTGGAGTTGTAATTGCAGCAGGAGCAAAGGCAACCTCAGACGAAACCACCGCCTTGGCGCGCCGGTACCAACCGCGCTCGCCTCTCGTTGCCAGTGGCGGCATGCGCTCAAGCGTCAGGTGGGCAACGCTGCTATCGGAGTGTTCTTCAGCGCGCACAGCCGCAAGACTGCCTGGCGGCTCGGCGGTGTTGTCGTTCATATCTTCGGTGGCTTCGGCGATGGGGACCAGAAGTGATCGCCCCCGCCGGTCGAAATCGCCTGCGTTCAAGGATCCAATGATACTCTCACGCGGTGAAATAACGCGGGTCGTAGCGCCCGCGGGTGGTGCCAGCAATGCATCACTGATCTCTACGGTGTGAGCGACGCGGAAGCGTGCCGTATGGACTTTACGTGACTGCTGGATGCCGGGAGATTGTTCATTGACCAGCCCTGAGGTTTCACGAACTTTGCCGCCGCTGGCTGATGCAGGTTGCAGGGACGCAACACGCATCGGTTCTGCGGGAAGGCGGCGGCGTTGGGGCCGTGCGCGAGCCGGGTGATCAACTTCAACGGGCGAGACTGCGATGGAGTCCAGATCTACCTGGGCGACCGCAATAGCATTGGACCCAAGCGCATCGGGCAAATCAAGCTGCAAAGCGGCATAAACCTGCGCCTCACCGAGGCTGGCAAACTGTCCAACGTGTCCGGGCAACGCAGGATAGCGCCGCCCCTTTCTGTAGGTTGCTTCCTTGCGACTGGGCGCGCGCAGCACTGTCACTTCAACCTTTGCAACGCCGACCCGTCCCAGGCCAAGCTTCACACCGGCGCCGCGCGATAGGTCGAGTGTGCGATTGCCCCAGTAGGGACCAGCATTGTTGATGCGAATAATCGCACTCTCGCCATTCTTCGGATTGCGTACGACGACAATGGTTCCGTCGGGATAGATAGGACTTGCCGCCGTGTTTGAGGCACCGGACCGGAACACTTCGCCCGATGACGTCAGTCCGCAGGGATTGTAGCGATCGCGGTGGCAGTCATCATAAAACGACGTCACGGCCATGGTTGGCTTCCCGACGACAGCACGCGTTTGCGCCAGGGTCATCACACGGTGACATGCGCGGGCAAAACAATAACGGGCGCCAGGTGTCTTGGCCGAAACCGATGTGCTTGGGATGAAGACGACCGCGCCAGCGACGCTCAAAACTGTCGAAACAGTTGTCAGCGCTGCGCTGGCACGCGCCAGCACGCGCGCGCGGCTAAGCGCACCAAGATGCGTTGAACTCGACATGACTGACACGAACTCCCTCGTAACCGCCCAACACCAGCTGGCAGTTGCCATCTGGCCGCTCGTAGGAGGCACGGTGTCCCTCAACACCGAAAGACGAGTCACTTTGCCTTTCAGGCCCCTTCCGACAGGGGTGCACCTACACCGTTAACCATGTTTGGACCACGGCGGGCGGGCGCTACAGGTTGTCGCGGATCAATAAAATATAGACTTTACAGTAATTTGCGAATCCTCAGCTCTGTTTCGAGGTGACGCGCTGCGGTGGCAAGACGCCCCTGGTCGCGGCCACGCAGGACCAGTTCCACCGCTGCCACGCCATCTTGATAGGTCGGATAACTACCCATGGCGACGTCTGGATGGGTGGACTGAGCGTGCGTTAAAACCTCGGCGACATCGCCTTCCGGACAGGCCAGCGCAAGAGTGAGGGAATGTATTTTGAGCCCAGTCCGCAAGTACTGGGTAACGTCTTCCAGCATCGCGGCCATGACAGAGGGCACACCCGCCATGACGATGACGTTGTCCAGCATAAAGCCTGGCGCTGCGGAAATCACGTTCTTGATAAGTGTCGCACCCTCAGGTACGCGGGCCATTCGCAGACGTGTCTCAGTCAGAGGTACGCCGCGGCGTTCGCAATGGGCCGCGAGCAGCCCCCGCGCCATCGGGTTCACGCTGATTGCGACACCGAACGCGGCAGCCACGGATTCAGCCGTGATGTCATCATGTGTCGGACCTATCCCGCCAGTCGTGAACACATAGTCGTTGCGGGCGCGCAATACGTTGAGTGCCTCTATTATGGCATCCCTGCGATCCGCCACGATACGCACTTCGACAAGCTCGATGCCGATTTCGGTCAGGTGATCAGCAATTTTCCCAACGTTCTTGTCCTTGGTTCGTCCCGATAAAATCTCGTCACCGATCACCAGGATTGCCGCGGTGACGGTATCGGCGCTCGCAAGAGACGTATTTGTCGTACCGGTGTCGTCTGCCACAGCTGGCTGGCTCCTCTTAAGCGGGCTCGTGTGTCGTACAAGGGTAATAATTGCTAAGATCCCGACACAAGGGATAGCACTCGATGCGCGTTAGTCCAGTCACCATTGATGATGATTGCATGCGCGGGGGCTTGAGCGTTGCCCGCAACGGGAAATTTGCCTAATAACCATCTCATGAAATTACCAACCCCCCTCATCCGCGGCAGGCTCATCAAGCGCTACAAGCGTTTTCTGGCAGACGTTTTACTCGACGGCGGCACCACCATTACATGCACCTGCCCCAACACCGGCTCAATGCGTGGGCTGACGGAGCCTGGCAGCATTGTGTGGCTGTCTGAAAGTGACGATCCAAAGCGGAAGTATCGCCACACTTGGCAGATGATCGAAAATGACATTAGCGGCGTGCCGACGCTCGTCGGGATCAACACGCAACACCCAAACAAGCTGGTCTGTGAAGCCATTGAGGCCGGCAAGATCTCCCCGCTTAAGGGTTATGCAAGTCTCAAACGCGAGCAGAAATATGGCACCAACTCGCGCATTGATATTCTGCTGGAAGACGAAGACAAGGGGCGTGCCTATGTCGAGATCAAAAACGTGCACTTGATGCGCGAGGCCGGATATGCCGAATTTCCCGACAGTGTCACCGAACGCGGCGCCAAGCATCTGCGCGAACTGGCTGAGATGGCCAGGCAGGGCGACCGCGCTGTTATGCTGTTTCTGGTTCAGCGTGGGGATGCCAACAAGATGGGGCTCGCTACCGACATAGACCCGGGATATGCGGAGGCGTTCAAACTGGCCATGGCGGCAGGCGTGGAGGCGCTGGCCTACCGCTGCGACCTGACCACGGAAGAAATTGTCGTGGCGCGCAAAATTCCGGTGAAGCAGCCACGTTGAGCTTCATGGCTTCCGTAACCGTTGCCTGGTTGCTTTGCGACACGCACGGCCGATCACCGACATCCTGGTTCCCATTACTCTGCTTGTGGCAAGCCGCGTGCATTGCCTTATGATGGCCGGATACGGCGTGTGCGACCAGACGTTAGGACTGTAGAGCCAACGCTCATGCTCTAATGATGTTCACGCAGCCGTGATGCGATCCGATGTAACATGTAGCCATTGCAAAACGAATTGCCGATCAGATTGAAAAATGAGGATGGAATGAAGATGTTCACCCGTCGCACATTCACAGTCTCGGCTCTCGGCGCGCTCGCCGGTGGTACAGTGCTCAGCCAGACGGCATTTCGCACTGGGCAAGCCGCCGAACCCGCCTCCAAGGAGACATTTGCCGTGACCAAGACCCCCGAAGAGTGGAAGCAGAGCCTGACGCCTGAGCAGTATCGCGTGCTGCGCGGACATGGCACCGAGCGCGCGCATTCCAGCCCGCTCGACAAAACCTATGATCCCGGAGTGTACAAGTGTGCTGCATGCGGGCACCCGCTGTATTCCTCGCAGCATAAGTTCAACAGCGGCACGGGCTGGCCAAGTTTCTACCAAGCCATCGAGGGCGAGGCCGTTGGCACGTCAGTCGACAAGAGCTTCTTCATGGTCCGCACCGAAGTGCATTGCGCCAACTGCGGTGGGCATCTGGGGCATGTCTTTGATGATGGGCCAAAGCCGACGGGACTCAGGCACTGCATCAATGGTGTGGCACTCAAGTTCGAACCCGAAACGGGGACATGAACCACTGAGGTGCACAAGCAGGACTGCGACTTACGGGAACCTCTCAAAGATGCACATGAACCACCGACTTCGCTTCGTTGTTGCAGCAGTCAGCCTGATGGCGACAGCCGGACTTGCCTATTCGTACTCAAGCAACGCACCCGCCATGGGCGAACGGCCCGGGCTTCAGCTTGCCGAACTTGAGAAAAGGTCAGCGCCATTGCCCAATGGCGTGAAGACCGAAGTGGCGACATTCGCAGCCGGGTGCTTTTGGTGCGTGGAGCAGGCTTTCGACGAGGAGCCTGGCGTACTCAAGACGGTGCCTGGTTACACGGGCGGATTCACCGAGAATCCCACCTATGAATCGGTGGCGACGGGGCAAACCGGGCATGCCGAAGCCCTTCAAGTTATCTATGACCCTGATAAGGTCACCTACGTGCAACTCTTGGCGCGCTATTGGCGTAACGTCGATCCAACGGACGGACGCGGTCAGTTCTGCGATCGCGGCAGTGAATACCGGCCTGCTATTTTCGTGCATACGCCTGAACAACGCAAACTTGCGGAATCAAGCAAGGAAGCGCTGGAGAAAAGCGGTGTATTTCGACACCCCATCGCAGTTGATATCGACAATGCAACAACTTTCACTGTCGCCGAGACTGAACACCACGATTATTATTTGAAACATCCGTGGCGTTACAAGGCCTACAAGCATGGCTGCGGACGCGATGCGCGCCTTAGTCAAATCTGGAAACAGGCCGGCTGGTAGCGGCGCTGACCACGATGGAAGCACGGTGGTTACCCAACCCGATCCGGGAACATTGGCAAGGCGCCCAGAACCAAGCGCCTTGCATGCAAGACATGAAATGCAACGTTTGCCTGCCAGCCTCTCGCTCCAATCAAGCGGCTTCGGATTTGTGTTCGGCCAGAACCTGATCGGCGAGCTTGCCGGTCAACTCGGCGAGATGATCAAATGCCGCTGTGAAGGTTCCGACACCTGCTGTTGCTGACCGTAGCTCGACAATCAGGTCCTCCATTTCGGCCTGTGGAATATGCGCTTTCACGCTGTCCCAGCCCGGCCAGCCTTCACGGCCATCGAACCCCAGAATCTGGCCACGGCGTTGCGGGA
>JBKEAX010000339.1:0-8324 GCA_047972825.1 Hyphomicrobiaceae bacterium
GGGTCCTTCTCGCGCCCTCGAATGAGCGCGCGCCTCAATCGACCGATATGCACGTCGACCGTTCGTTCATCGACGAACGCATCCCGGCCCCATACGCCATCGAGCAATTGCGAACGCGACAGAACGCGTCCAGGGCTTTGCATGAAAAATTCGAGCAATCGAAATTCGGTGGGGCCCAGCCGCACCTCGCGGCTTCCCCGTGTCACCTTGTGGGCTGCGCGATCAAGCCGGATATCACCGGTTAAAAGCTCTTCCGCGATCCGTTCGGGGGACGCACGCCGCAGCAGCGCCTTCACCCTGGCCATCAGTTCCGGCAACGAAAACGGTTTGACCACATAATCGTCAGCGCCAGTCGAAAGGCCACGAATGCGATCTGCCTCCTCGCCACGCGCCGTCAACATGATGATGGGAAGGTGCCTTGTCCCGCTAGCGGCGCGCAACCGCCGGCAAAACTCCAGACCAGATATTTCAGGCAGCATCCAATCAAGCAGCACGAGATCTGGCGGCTCCTCGCTGAGCAACACCTCGGCCTCTTCGCCGCTGTGCGCGTGTTGCACCGTGTAGCCCGCAGCCTCAAGATTGTACCTCAGCAACTCTGCAAGCGGCGGCTCATCTTCAACCACCAACACCTTTGCCGAAATGGCCGGTGGGGTTATGTCAGCACGTGCATCAATCATGGCCGCTTACCACTAGGAAATGTCGTGAAGGATCCCGGGTGCCGGACCCTAAGGCAGAACCCGACCCAACAATCTCTCTTCACAAGCCCGGTCCGAATGCAGGATTTTCCGTGCGACCAAGTTCAGCATGTCTCCGCACAATCCCACCTGCTCCATGCGCAATTGACACGAACTTGAACAAGCCCTGTCGTTGCAAGCAAGGAATAGCGCGTAACACTCACAAGTTTATGACAGCCTAAGTCATTATTTCATATATAAAATACAAACACGACGCACTCCTGGGCGCCAAATGGGCGGAAAGCAACTCGGAAATTGGATAACCCGCTTCAAGCAACCCAGAGCGCCAGCACGACACACGCCCAAGCCTCACTCACCCCGACTGCGAAATGGCGTCGAACAACACGGTAAACGTTGCCCCCTCGCCGACCACCGAATTGATTTCCAGTTCGCCCCGGTGCCGCGAAATGATGTGTTTGACGATCGCCAACCCGAGCCCCGTGCCTCCATGCGACCGGCTTACGGCAACGGAGGGGCGGTAGAACCGTTCGGTCAGCCGCGGCAAATGCTCTTTTGCGATACCCGGGCCCGTATCGCTCACCGCAAGTCTAACGCGCTGTCCCCAGCGCCCGCTGCCCTTGTCAATCGATACGCTAACATTCACTTTGCCGCCCTTGCCGCCATAAGTGATCGCGTTGTGAATGAGATTTGAAAGCACCTGCACAATTTCATCGCGCTCACCGCGAAACTTGGCACTGTCCTCGCAAAGCGTGGAAACCAGATCGACTTCCGCCGATTCCGCCATCCCTCTCATTGTTTCGATTACGTACTCCACCACTTCATTCATATCGACAATGCCACGGGGCCGCACGTGTTCGCGCATCTCCACACGGCTCAATGACAGTAGATCATCAATCAGTCGCGTCATGCGTTCGGCCTGCCCGGCCATGAGCTTCAAAAACCGGTCCCGTGCCGGCTGATCATCTCGGGCCGGCCCTTGCAGGGTCTCGATAAAACCTCTCAGCGACGCCAGCGGCGTGCGCATTTCATGGCTGGCATTGGCAATAAAGTCTTCCCGCATCTGTGTGAGCTTGCCCTGGTCGGTCAGATCCCGAAACGTCACAAGAAGAAAAGGCGATCCTGGCTTCAGCCTCTCTTTCTTGCCCATGTAGATACGCACGACACGAACTGAAATAGACCTTTCCACCGGCATGCGCTCAGACAACGTCACCGTCGCCGGTTCAGCATCAAATGCTGCATTGTCGATCGCCTGCATAAGACCTGGATTGCGCAACCAAAGGCTCAATTGCTGGCCCATCCGCACATCTGGATAAAGTTCGGCGAACGGCCCGTTGGCATGAATGACACGTTCAGCCTCGTCGAGCACAACCGCAGCATCCGCCATGGCGGAAACAACAGTCTGCCAAGTGACGGCCTCAGCACCCTCTTTGCCCGCAAGCGGGCCGGACGACCTGTCATGCTTTTCCGGCGCAATTGCCAGCCGGGCCATCATTCGTTTCAGCATAGCCCCGGCTCTCAGCCAAAGAACTTGGAACACCCTGCCCAAGCAAGGTCCACACACCGCACTTGTATCAACCCTTCAACAGATTTCCCACTCCAATTCCAGGGTTTGGCGCACATTGACCAAAGCCCTGAACCATAGTGTTCGGACCTAGGGTCCGGACCCTAGGCAAGCCAGTAAAAGAATGCCATCAAAGCACGGCGATCAAAAAGAATGATGACAGCAAGGGACAACGGTGATGGGCGACACAAAAAAGAAGTCTGAAGCTCGAAAGAGTACAGACACGTTGGCGCACTTTGACATCGAAAATCCGAAGCTGCCCTCTGAAATCAAGAAGAAAGCGTTAACCGGTGACAATTTCCCTTACCCGAAGAAGTTGAACCGTGAACTTTACGAAAAAGAACTGGCTGATCTCCAGTTTGAACTCGTTAAACTGCAAACGCATCTTCAAAAAAGTGGCGAGCGCCTTGTTGTCCTGTTTGAAGGTCGCGACACTGCCGGCAAAGGCGGCTGCATATCGCGTATAATGCAGCATCTCAATCCGCGCCACGCCCGCTCCGTGGCACTACCCAAGCCCACCGAGACCGAACGCGGTCAATGGTATTTCCAGCGCTACATTCATCATCTGCCCACCGCAGGCGACATCACGTTATTCGACCGATCCTGGTACAACCGCGCAGGCGTCGAAAGGGTGATGGGGTTTTGTACCGAGCGCCAGCTCGCCGACTTTCTACGCGACGCGCCAGAATTCGAGAGCTTGTTGATCCAGGACGGCATTCGCTTGTTCAAGATCTTTCTCTCCATCGCCCGGGAAACGCAGGTACAGCGCTTCCACGAACGTCGCCATAACCCCCTCAAGCGATGGAAACTGAGCAATATAGATCTCGCCGCGATCTCAAAA
Source organism: Hyphomicrobiaceae bacterium (assembly GCA_047972825.1). Classification (GTDB taxonomy): domain Bacteria; phylum Pseudomonadota; class Alphaproteobacteria; order Rhizobiales; family Hyphomicrobiaceae; genus JAEUMD01. Next base: position 3,098 of record JBKEAX010000339.1, read on the forward strand.
TGGGATGAATACACCGTTGCCAAGCACGACATGTTCCGCTTCACGCACACACCGACATCCCCATGGACTGTAGTACGTGCCAATGATCAACGCCGTGCAAGACTGGAATCCATGCGCGTCATCCTGCGGGGCTTTGAATACCCAGAAAAAAACGACAGCGTCGCCCACGCTCCCGATCCAAAGATCGCAGGCTCCACTGATGATTTCTTCTTTGGCGATGAAAAAAGCAAGACATAAAGCGCTTCAGCGAACCACCAGCAATGGGCAGACCAGTGCTGTTGCCATTGCTCTGAAGTCACCGCAATGCGGCACCAGCTTCCCACCATGCTCAGCAAGCACGAAGCTTGGGCCAAGTGCCCGCAGCGCCTCGGCCATCACTGCGGCTCCCCCACCGGGACATCCCAATTCGACAACCTCGACGGCATGGCCGCTCACGGCCTGACCAACTTCATGTTTCAGCCACGTTTGGCTCGAACGAGCCTCCCCCGCCACCGCCAGGATCACACCTGAACTTGTAGTGGCACCCGCCAGCCGTTCGGCCGCGCGCAACATGCCCGGCACACGCTCTGCATCCTCGATCACCGCCACCACGGGCCCCCTAACAAACGTCGCATGTGGTCCAACCAGCACGACACCCGTCATGCCGGTTACGCGCTCGAAAAGTTCGTTGAGACGTGCCAGAGAATTGGCATTGAACGGCTCGCCTAATGCAACCACATTCCAAGGCCCCATCGTCTGGCAGGCGCGAGCCAGTGCACCCAGTGGCGTATCGTTGATCTGCCGCCCCACCACCGGAACATCTTCGCGATTGGCCAATTCGCCAACACGCCGTTGCAGCGCACGGTGCGCCAGTTCAATCTGCCGGGCAACAGTTGGAACGTCGACCAGACCAGCAGGCGCACCAGGAAGGGCCTCACCACCACCGGTCACATGCCGCTCTTTGTCAGTACCGCCGATTGACACGGTTCTGATTTCGCGAACGAACACGTACCCCGCCGCATCGAAGATTTGCCGGTCAGATACAAACAGGCTTTCGATTTCGGAGTGAAACGCCTTTGCCACCTGAACAGCAGCGCGTATCGCATGTTCGCTAACACCGTAGCTTCCCGTCAGCCGTAACACCACACGGCCCCGCCCTTCACCACGCTCAGCCACATGCGCCGTCATGACGTGGAACCTTTACCCCTCGCACCACCTGCAACCCCAACGGCACTCTCGCCATCACTGAGACTGCCAGACAGTGACTTCATGCGGGATGCGAACGCCATCAATTTGTCTTCAACCAGACGGTTGACCGTGCCTTCAGGGAACCGGCCATCTTCACCTCGCTCCCCCGCTGGCAAGCCTGTCAACAGCGCTATGCCCTCATCAACGGTTGCCACCGGATAGACCGCGAATTGACCATCGCGCACCGCCGCAACAACATCCTCTCGCAACATCAAATGCTGCACATTGGCAGCAGGCACCAGCACGCCCTGTTCACCCGTCAACCCGCGCGCAACGCAGACATCAAAAAAACCTTCGATCTTTTCGTTGCCGCCACCAATGGCTTGCACTTCACCCCATTGATTGACCGACCCGGTCACCGCAAGCCCCTGGCGAACGGGAACCTCGGCCAAGGCCGAAAGCAGCGCATAAAGTTCTGCCGAGGATGCGCTGTCACCATCCACACCACCATAGTTCTGCTCGAACACCAGGCTCGCGGCCAGCGCCAGAGGCTGGTCGAGAACGTAACGCCCAGCCAGATAGCCCCACAGGATCATGACGCCTTTGGAATGCAGCGGTCCGCCCAGCTTGGCTTCACGCTCGATATCCACGACCCGCCCGGAACCGAACCGGACCCGCGCCGAAATGCGCGAGGGCTTGCCGAAAGCAAAACCTCCAAGCTGCAGCACCGAAAGCCCGTTGACCTGACCGACTTTCACGCCTTGCGTATCGATCATCACGATATTGCGCTGAATGCTCTCCTGCGCCCGGTCGCGCAAACGATCAGCTCTTTGAATGCGACTATCCACGGCGCGAGCAATATCCTCTGCCGAGATTTCCTCGCGTTCCGCGCGCCCTGCCCAATAATCAGCTTCGCGCGCCAGATCGGCAATATGCCCAACTTCAATTGAAATCTTGTCGCGATCATCCGCCAGTCGAGCAGCTTCCTCGATCAAGCGGGCAACGCCGGGCGCGGAGACCGCTTTCAAGGTATGCCGTTCCACAATCGCAGCAATGAGTTTGGCAAACGCCTGGTCATTGTCATCCGTCCGCGCGATGGAATCGTCGAAGTCCGCCTGCACTTTGAACAGCCGCGAAAAGTCCGGATCAGCCGCCGCCAACGTGTAGTAGATTTCACGATCTCCGAGCAGGATCACCTTGACATCGAGTGGAATGGGCTCCGGTTCCAGCGTCTGCGTCGCCAGCACACCATGCGTTTCGGAGGGTTGCTCGATACGTATCGAACCGGATTTGAGGGCGCGCTTCAACGCTTCCCAGGCGAACGGAAATGTAAGCAGCTTGCGCGCATCCATCAACAGGAAGCCGCCGTTGGCCCGGTGTAGAGCACCAGCGAACACAAGCAGGAAATCCGTCACCAGCGCGCCCATCTGGGCCAGATGCTCAATCCTGCCCAGAACATTGGAATAGGTTGGGTTCATCTCCTCGTAGATCGGTGCACCGCCAGCCGGGAACTCCGCTCCCGTTTCGCCGGCTCCATCGCCCGCCTGATGCCCGACAATGACATTGACGAGGTAACGCCGGAAGCGTGCATCCCGCGCAATGTCTAGCGGCTGCTTGACAAGGTTCTCTTCATCCGGCTGCGCGATAAAAAGCCCGATCGAATGCACAAGATCGGTCGCCACCAGTTCAAGATGATTGATCACCTGAGGCAAATCCCGATGCATCTCCAGCAGATCATCAACGGCATTGGCGACAACGGCTTGCGCCACCGCTTCGTTGAGGTCCGCCAATTGCTTCCGGCGAGCCTTTTCCGACTTCGGCGCCCGTGAAAGAATCTCCTCAAGGTCCTTTTGCAAGCCTTCAATCCGCTGCGCGACATCCTGGCGATAGCTTTCCGGAAGCGTAGAGAACGTCTCGGGCTTGACCACTTCGCCGTCATGCATCGGCGCCATCACGAAGCCTGTCGGCGTTTTTAGAATTGCAACGTTCTGCTCTTCTGCTTTCCCGCTCAAGGCAGCGAATGCATCATCTGCCTGCGCCCGAAACTCCTCGTCGATAGCCCGCCGCCGCGTTTGATAGTCATCACTTTCAAACACCGCCGGTACGGTAGCACTCAACTCATCAAGCGCCGCCAACATGGCTTTGGCAAAAGGGCGCGCCCGGCCGGGCGGCAACCGGAGTGCACGAGGCCTGTTGGGCGTCTCGAAATTGTTGACATAAACCCAGTCGTCAGGGGTCGGCAGCGCCCTTGCCCTATCGGCAAGGAATGAACGCACCGCCGTGCTCTTGCCAGCAGCTGGCGGGCCGAGCACGAACACATTGAAGTCCAATGCCTTCATGTCCGCACCAAACGCTAGCGCGTCCAGTGCGCGTTCCTGGCCAATCAATCCGCTGGCAGCAGCGAGTTCCGCAGTCGATTGAAAACCGAGGGAAGCCGGATCGACAACCCGCCTCAGCTCCCCCACATCAAGCGCCTTTGGAGCGCCCGGGGGCGTGGATATGGGAGGTCGTCCGCTGCTCCCCCCGGATCCTTCAGGCTTTGCATCACCAGCGGTTACATCCGCTTCATTGGCGGAAGGAACCTCATCTTTGGCTGCCTTGTTGGGCTTGTCTCTCTGCAGATACTTGAAGATCATGGCATCCGGAATAATGAACCAGCTCCGAGAGCGAGTTTGGCTGAAATGTAGCGCAGGTTAGTGTGAAAACATGCTCCAATCACACAATTTATCAATAGCCGAAAGACTGCGGGGAGAAACCGCAAACGAGGCCGTGAAACGCTGGCCAGGTCACGAACCTGGAACAGCCTGGACGCGCTTCCCCGTGCCTCAATCAGCAACCAAATTGCACGCTGTCCAATCCAATTCCACCCCGTAATGGCGTTAGCATGACAAACCCGGTAGACCCCATTGATCCTGAGGCGTTGCGTGCACTTAAAGCCGCACTGGCTGACGGCCGGCAATCAGACCCCGCCAGCGCAATCGCACGCGGTACCGGCCGTATGCTGCGGCGCTTGGGGCATACACACATCTCAGAACTTTCACTTGCAAATGGTCGCCGTGCAGATGTCGTATCACTGACAGCTAAAGGCGACATATGGATCATTGAAATCAAATCATCTATCGAAGATTTTCGGGCTGACCAAAAATGGCCGGAGTATTGGGACTATGCCGATTGCGTCCTGTTTGCTGTTGCGCCAGATTTTCCCGCAGCAATCCTTCCACAGGAAGCTGGCCTCATTCTGGCTGACCGCTACGGTGGTGAGATCATCCGCATGCCCGAGCGCCAACCGCTGGCGCCCGCTCGCCGCCGATCGATGCAGCTTTCTTTTGCACGCGCCGCAGCCCTTCGACTTGCGTACGCGCTGGATCCAGGCATCGCACTTCTCAATAAGCTCGATTGAAAAATAGCCCCCAGCTTCGAGCATCCTACCCGCGCCGAGAACACCAAGGTATCTGGCAATGGCAACGGCACGGACTTCCGCGGCAAGTTTCGCAGCAATGAGACGCACGCCACCACGGCCTGATCGGCAACATCCAACAAGTGATGGTGCGGAGCACGCCAGCAATCACGTCAAATCAGATGTTGAAGGCCAGGAATTATCACCCTCATGGTCAATATTTCGCCACATCAGACATGCGATGGAAAGAACCGATAGTGCCGCCTCGCGTGGCCGTTGCCACTTAAGCAGCCTGTTAGCTCAGGGGGCCGAAGTGGCTGACAACGCACGGTAAGATTCGGGCGCTGCTTTTGTCAGAATCGAGAAAAACATCATGATCCGTTGTGATAACTGACTATTTTACTGTAAGGAGGCATCTCGTGCGTCATTGGATTTCTATCCCTTTGAGCATCACCGTCATGTTTTCTGCCCTGTCTGCACCCCATGTTTCGGCCGAAATCATCGGCGTACCGGACTTTCCAGTTATCCCGACCATCGTGATTCCCGAGATCATCGGCGTACAGCCGGCGCAGCGCAGCTTTGAACAGGCCATGGATACGGCTTTCGGTTCCGTAGAGAAAATGGCCGGTATCCGGGTGGAACCGGCACGTTGCGAGGGCGGGC
>JBKEAX010000341.1:0-2798 GCA_047972825.1 Hyphomicrobiaceae bacterium
ATTTCGGTGAAACAGGAACTGCCGTTACCTACGAAGGTTCGGCTGGTTACGAATTTGCTGCCAGAGGCCCGATAACGCCGTCGATCTCGGGTGCAATCGGTACGACCCAGTTTTACGACGATGAGGGTGATGGGCTCGATTACACGTACTGGAATGCTGGTTTGTCACTTGCGATCGACAAGATCACTCTCGATTTCCGCTATTGGGATTCCACGGGTGACGATGATAACTTCTGCGGTGACAAAGGACTGTGCGACTCGCGTTTCGTATTCACCGCGAAGGTTGCGCTTCCATAAGTCTTGAAATTGCACAAGCGGATCAGGACGTGTGATCCGCTTGTGTTCTCACTTACTTGTGTTCCCACTTACAAGATCCGCCATGAGTTTGGCGGGCGTCCGACCCGCACGCCGGAAGGGTTGGTGAAACTCTTCTTACTCATCGTCCCCCGAAATGGTCGGAATGCCGGAGTTGCGCTGCTCCGGCATTTTTTATTTTGGGCGGGTTGATTTGGCAGGCGGGTGCGCGAGCGGCGTCTTATAATTTCGCGGTCTCGGGTATGATCAGCGCAACAGGTTGCTCCATGGCTTTGATCTCAACGGGGCCGAAGCCAAGTGCATCCCCATCTGCTTGCGTTGGCTGGTGCTTTGGTGTGCGGATCAATGCTTGTTTGCAAGGGATAACGTGCACGCTGCGGCATTGCTCAACGTGTCCGGCAGCCAGCGCCAGCAGTTCTTTCAGACGGCCACGGCGGGTGCGCGCGCCGAACAATACTGCGTGCAACTGATCATCGAAAATCGATGCGTCAGGCACCAGCCGGAAAGAGCCACCGTAAGTTCGGGCATTGGCGACGATGGCCCAGGTTGCTACGTATGGCGTTCCGTCAAGCAACACTTCGAAGGGGGCAGGCGGTTGGTGCATGAGCTCGCGTGCTGTGGGGAATGCATATGCCGTTCGGCCGATCTGTTGTTTTAGTGACATCGACAGGCGCATGACGACGTTGGCATCGAAACCGGCAGAGGCCATGAGCAGGAATGGCGCGCCATTGGCGGACATGAGGCGGGCGCTACGGGTGGTGCCATTCAGCAAAAGTTCCGCAAGTGCCTCAGGATTGCGCGGCAGGCCGAGTTCGTTGGCAAGTACGTTGCCGGTTCCAGCCGGGATGATACCGAGGGGCAAGGCAAGTTCTTTCTCGCCCAGCACGCTCGCCAGGGCCCTTATAGTGCCGTCTCCGCCAGCTGCTACGAGCGTGTCGATGTCGTGGATGGCGCCAAGCAGAGCGGTGCGGGCTGCTTGTTCGGTTTTTGTCTCCACCACGTTGGCACGCGCGCCTTTGCGAGCAAGTGTCTCGGCAACATGGTAGACCAGTCGCGCATTTTTGCGTCCCGCCGAGGGATTGGCGATGATGAGAAATCGTTTGCGTTGTGCGTGCATGGTCATTCAGCCGACCTGCTGGCTCATTCCTGTGACGCCTGGACGGTCATTTCTTATTCAGCCTTACAGGCTCAAGCACCAATCTGAGCACGATGCCGGAGCAGATGGTCGGCGAGCACCAATGCCATCATGGCTTCACCGACGGGCACTGCGCGAATGCCGACGCATGGGTCGTGGCGGCCCTTAGTGACAATTTCGGTCTCGTTTCCTTTCGTGTCGATCGTGCGGCGTGGCGTGAGAATGGATGAGGTTGGCTTGACAGCGAAACGGCAGATGATTGGTTGGCCGGTTGATATGCCGCCAAGGATACCGCCGGCGTGGTTGGACAGGAATTGCGGCCGCCCGTCATTATCCATGCGGATTTCGTCGGCGTTTTCTTCTCCGGTCAATTCTGCGGCGCTCATGCCGGCACCAATTTCGACCGCCTTGACCGCGTTGATGCTCATCATGGCTGACGCCAGGTCCTGGTCGAGCTTTCCGTATATCGGTGCGCCCAGGCCTGCGGGAACACCCTCGGCTATGACTTCGACTATGGCGCCGATCGACGAGCCGGACTTGCGAATCTGGTCGAGGTAGGCGGTCCAGGTTTCGGCCATCTGCGCGTCTGGACAAAAGAATGGATTGGTTTCGATACCGGCCCAGTCCCAGCGGCTGCGGTCAATTTTATGGGGGCCCACCTGTACCAATGCGCCGCGGATTTTCATGGCGTCGCCGAGTACCTTGCGGGCAATTGCGCCTGCGGCGACCCGCATCGCCGTTTCGCGGGCTGACGACCTGCCGCCTCCGCGATAGTCCCGTATGCCGTATTTGGCGATGTAGGTGAAATCGGCGTGGCCAGGGCGGAACTTGTCTTTGATCTCTCCGTAATCCTTGGATCGCTGGTCCTCATTGCGGATCAGCAGAGATATTGGCGTTCCGGTGGTGACTTGTTGTCCAGTTGCATCCGGGAACACGCCTGAAAGGATCTCTACGGTGTCGGATTCGCGCCGTTGTGTGACAAACCGGGAGCCTCCGGGCTTGCGCTTATCGAGATAGGCCTGGATTTCAGCGGCTTCGATGGGAATTCCTGGAGGGCAGCCGTCAACCATGCAACCGATTGCTGGCCCGTGGCTTTCTCCCCATGTGCTCATTCGAAATATATGTCCGAAACTGTTGTGTGACATGCAAGTCCGTCTTAAGTCGCTGAAAATAATAGGGCTTGGTCCAGGAGATCTGCCAGCCGGATGGGAGAGATCTGTGGCATGGGGCCGCAACCCGTGTTGTTGAAATCACTCATACGGGCGCAACCGTACAACCGCAAGCTGCCTTCATGCATCGATTATGGTGACAGGGGGGCATGGTATGGCTAATTCTCATAGCGTCTCGGT
>JBKEAX010000343.1:0-4302 GCA_047972825.1 Hyphomicrobiaceae bacterium
CCTGGGAGTTGGCCGCAGGCATCCGGATTAGGCGAGCATGCGTTGTAGGCGGCGCGTTCGATGACGAAGCCGGTGGCATTGGCCGAAACGCCCAAATGCAACGCCGCTGAGGGTTGGTGGAGTGCCCACAGTTCATCGATCCTGGCGAGTCCGCGCACCCATTCCGTGGGTAAGGTTTCAGCAATTATGCTGGCGTCAGGGCTGTGCGCGGCGGTCATGCGTTGAGCCGCTTTAGCGAGTTCAGCGGACATATTCACATCAACACCGGGGAACGGTCCAAATCCGGTGATGAGGATGCGCGGTGAGCCTTGTCTGCTTGCATTCATCTCACGACCATTCGGTAGAGGCGAGAGTACGCCTAGTGGCCTGTCGCGCCAAAATTGAAACATAACCGCAACCGCATACAATTTTGGCGCGACATGAAGGCCACTAGCAAAATCATTGGCTTAGTGTGGCGTTTATCGCGCCTTAGGGTCCGGACCCTAGTTGATACCCAGCGTGCCGCAACATCGATCAACTAAGGCGCGACGCCACACTAGCCCTTCAGCCAAGCATTTGGGCGTTGGCCTTATTCCAGCCCCATCAGCGCCAGGATGCGGTCAACTGCGAGCGTTGGCAACAGACGTCCTTCGCGCACATCCGTTTCGATATCTGGAAGTGCTGTGGCAACCTTGGGATTGGAGCGCAAGGCTTGCATGATTCTGTCTTCAAGCATTTCCCGCATCCATGTCAGCGCCTGCGCTTGGCGGCGTGCGGCAAACTCTCCGCTCGCCGTCGTCTTTTTGCGGTGCTCCTGGATTTTATTCCACAACTTATCGAGTCCAATATCGGTCCGGCCGGAGATGGTCAGGACCGGCGGCATCCAGTTGGAAGATTGCGGTGTCAGAATTGAGAGTGCGCCACGATATTCGGCGGCGGCAGCTTCTGCCCGTTTTACGTTGTCGCCGTCCGCCTTGTTTATGGCGATCATGTCGGCAATCTCGATAATACCTTTCTTGATGCCCTGCAAATCGTCGCCGCCACCGGCAAGCAGCAGAACGAGAAAAAAGTCCACCATATCGGCAACCGTGGTTTCAGACTGGCCGACACCAACCGTCTCCACGATAATAACGTCGAAACCCGCAGCCTCAGCCAGCGTCATGGTTTCGCGCGTTTTGCGCGCAACACCACCCAGAGTGCCGGATGTTGGCGAGGGGCGAATGAACGCACCTTCCATTTGTGCGAGCCGGTTCATGCGCGTCTTGTCGCCGAGGATTGAACCGCCGGTGCGCTTGGACGTCGGATCGACCGCCAGTACCGCGACTCTGTGCCCGGCTTCGATCAAATTGACACCGAGTTGGTCAATCGTTGTGGATTTTCCGACGCCAGGGACGCCGGTAATGCCGAGACGAATGGCGTTTCCCGTGGAGGGTAGCAGCTCTTGCAGAACATCCTGCGCCAGTGTCCGGTGTGCTGGTTTCATGCTTTCAACCAGCGTGATCGCACGCGCCAACATGGCGCGGTTTCCGGACCTTACGCCATCGGCATAATCGGCAACTGAAAGGCTGCCGCGCTGAGGCGCCCGGTTGGACATCGAATGTGGCTCCTGATTTTCAAGTGTAAATAACGTTTGCAAGACCGGCGTCGCGGCAACACGACAATACCCTGCCAACCAGATGGGTTTTCGCAGCCTCCGTGATGTCACAGAAGCGACAAGCCGTCCAGTTAGTGGGACGGCAAACCGTTACGGTCAACCTTGCGGCCACCCGCACTTTTGTGGAAATGTCCGTTGCCGCCAGGATAGCCGCCTGCCAGACGTCTGAATGTTTGAGGGTATTTTTGAAATGTTCGATCTAGATCCGGCCGTTCTCAATGCATTTGTCGCATTGATCGGAGTGTTGCTTCTTGTTTTTGCGTGGCGCTCGGTTTCAAGCATTCCACCGGTTGCGCGGTGGAGTTTGCGAATTGTTCTTACGGCGGTCATCGTCGCACCGTTCGCCGCGCTGATTCTACTTCAGCCAGCAATGCATGAAGCGCGCACGCCGATGGGACCGGAGGGCACCACGCGAGGCGAATATGGCGAATCCGGGCAGCCATCGCAGCCGGAAACTGAAGTGGGAAATCGCGCAGAGGGCAATGGTGCCGCTTCAGGCAACGGAACCAGCAATAAGGGCACCATCAGAGAGAGAGTTGCGCGTGGAGACTCGTTTGATGAGATGTTTGGAAACAACAAGACGGCGGTGCCGGTGCCCAGAGCGCCTGTTCCAGTCGGCTCGGGTGGTTTGCCAGGCGGCGATAGTGCTGGGGCTGAATCTGAGGATACGATCACTAGCCGTTCGGGAAACGGCAGTGGGCCGGAGGTCCAGGAGAACCGTTCGATCATTATAGGCCAGGCACCGCCGCCGGTCACGAATGGAAGCACGATGCGCGGTGGTCCGAGTTCGCCTTCCGCTCCGGAGCCAACTACAGCGGCGGGGCCGCAGGAACGGGAGGCGCGAGATGCAGCTGCACCGCGGGTTGATCGCTCAGCGGAGACGGTTTCGCCCGCACCAGCTGCAGCTGGCAGCGAGGACGCAAAAGACTGGGACGTCGTTCCGGTATATTTCGGCACCGACCGTGCCCGCGCGCCCAATGATAAGCGTCTGGATTACGGTTCGGAGCGCGCCCGCAAGCTGGAGCTTGGCCGAGCGTTGGTGACTGTGCCGAAAGCCCACCAGGTTCCGCAGATTGAACGCCCGTGGGCGATCACCATCCCGTATTTCAACTACAACATTTACCAGCAGAAAGAAGACCCCAAGGAGCATTTCACCTTGGATGAGCTGAAGTCTCTTTCGGAAGCCGACCTTCTGGCGTTGGTGAAGGAGCGTCTACAAAAATCAGCACGCTTCAAGGACCACGCCTTCGTCTTCGTGCATGGCTACAACACGTCGTTCGATTTCGCGATCTACCGCACCGCGCAGATCGCCTACGATATCAAGTTCGACGGCGCGCCATTTGTATATTCGTGGCCATCGGGTGGCGGCATTGCAAGCTATACCTATGACCGGGAAAGCTCGGCGCAGGCGGAACCGTATTTCAAACAGTTCCTGGAGATGGTGACGCAGAAGAGCGGCGCCAAACACGTTTCCATCATTGCCCATTCCATGGGTAATCAGCTTGTTCTGCGTGTTCTGCAGGACCTGCAAAGGATAAGGCCTGACGGTGTCGAGATCTCCCAGATCATTTTCGCCGCTCCCGACGTCGATCGCGACAGCTTCGAGACTATCGCCAGTCAATTGAAGGGTTTTGCGACTGGAGGGTTGACGCTTTACGCTGCTGCCAACGACCGTGCGCTTGGCGTTTCGCGCCGCTTTTATGGTGGCGTGCCGCGTGCGGGCGATGTGCCTGCGGGAGGGCCGCTGATCATGTCGGGTATCGATACAATCGATGCCACGGCAGTTTCCATGGACAGTCTGGGGTTGCACCATTCCGGTTATGCGGAAAGCAACACGCTGCTCAATGACATTGGCCTACTCATCCAAACCGGTGAGCGGCCGCCTTCCAAACGCGTGCCAATTCTGCAGCCAGTGACGACCGACAAAGGTACGTACTGGCGTTATCCCGGACCCTGACGGCATGGCGTGGCCCACCAGTTAGGCTGGATCGCAAAAAATGCGTTTGAGTGCACCCAGGCGAGAGAAGTAAACCGTACGTTAACGGCTGTCCCATATTCTAGCGCATGTCTTGGTGCATGCGTTGAATTGATAGTGGGGCAGCATGTCTGCGAGTTTGCACACACGCCTGGTGCGTTTTCGCGCTGGTCGCATGGCCGATTGGTTTGTTTTGTTTCTGGTTGGAATGGCGGTTGTAGCAGCTCCGCTAAGCAGCGCTCGATCAGATGAGACCTATTTCTGCGACGGTGGCCGCATGGTTACTGTGCGTTTTGGTGAGCTTGAGAAACTGGCCCGCACCGACCCATGCATCGCTGAGCATCTTTCCCGTCGCAAGGGGCATCCGATGGTTTTGCAACGCTTGGCCGGGGCGGCACCAGCAGGGGCATCGCAAACTGTTCAGGAGGTTTCCGTACCATTGCCCGTGCGCAAGCCGGTGTTGAGACATGCGGCTACTTCCGGTCAGTCCGATTCAGCGCAGGCGGCGATGGCTGCAGCAAGGCAATTGGCAAAGCAAGGCGGCAACGACATCATTGTCGTTCATGAGGCGAGGCCGCCGTCAGCTGGTGCCCATAATGGTATCGCACCGCGCAAGACGCCTGTGGTGTTCCACCATGCCGCACATCACTACTATTCGAATGAACCACTTCCCAAAGGTCCTGCTGACTTTCGC
>JBKEAX010000381.1:0-4655 GCA_047972825.1 Hyphomicrobiaceae bacterium
TGGGCTTTCAAGACGTGACCGTCGGACCGGCAACCGCAAAAGACCTTGTGCCGTTGATTATTGCTGCATGGAGAGAAAAAATCCTTCCCGCACTGCGTGAAGCGGAAGGCTCGCCCGGGCCGGTTGTGCATTTGAGCGGCGATAAAATCTCTTTTGATCTTGCCCCTCCACTCGCCCAGGCCGCTGTTTCGTATGAGAGAACGACGGTTTATTCCTCCCGCCCGGCCCGGCAATTGCCCCGCAACGTTGCCGAAACTCTGGCAAGGTCAGGCTACGACGCCGTCATACTCATGTCGCCCCTCACGGCCGATACCTATCTCGACCTTGTCGCCGCCCGCGGTCTGATGGATGGCGCGCGCAATGCTGAATATCTGTGTCTTTCCAACGGAATTGCTGAACGGCTGATTACCCTTGGAGCCCAAAAAATAAAAGTCGCGCGTAAGCCGAATATCGAAGAAATGGTTGCACTTATCAGGGAAACAGCGGCACAATCAGGCTGAATGTCGCCCCCCGAAGTATCAGCGGCAGCAAAAAATGAAGACACGGCACTTCTAGTCGGAGCATCTGCTTCGTCGTAGGGTGTTGTTGCGTAATTGTGGAGGGTTCCAGAGTCACATGTCCAACAACCGCGACGAAGACAAAAAGGATCCACTGCGCAAGGGCGACCCCAAACGTCCGCATGCGACGCTTGACTTGAAGGCTGTGGAAGTCAAATCCTCGGAAAAAAAGGCATCGGATAGCACGGGCGACGCCAAGACGGTTCCTGGCACCGCAAGCGCGGCAGGCTCAAAACCCGGGCCCGATGCGAAAGGCGTTTCTGATGGTAAGAGCCCGGTTGGAACCAAGGCGGGCCCGGAAACGACGTCCTCATCGTCCTCCTCCGCCGCCAAGCCAGGAGTCACGGGCGGTGCTGCGGGCACTTCAGCGGTAAGTGCATCTGCCAATCCGGCAGGCGCCAAGCAGCAGTCCGGCGCTGACGTCAAATCCGCTTCAAGCACCGGGGGTAGCGGTTCGGACAATGGAGCTTCCGGTAAATCTGGAACCGGTTCGCAACCTAAACCGCCGCCACCAGCCGCGCGCCAAAGCGGCGGCGGGTTTGGCCGCATCGTTTCGCACACGCTGGCAGGTCTTGTCGGTGGCTTTTTGGCTTTAATCGGTGCTGACACGCTGGCACCTCAACTTGCCGAGCTTGGAATTCCTGTAGGCCAGACGACAAATCCCGCGACGCAAGCTCTGTCGACCCGCCTGACAGCACTCGAACAAAGCGTCAAATCAACGGCAGGCGACGAGTCGCAGGGCAGCGCCAAGCTGACCGCAGCGATCGACGGCATCTCACAAAGGATTGCCGGTCTTGAGCAGCTTTCCGCGCGCGTGAAGCAGTTGGGTGAAACCCAAGAGCAGTTGAAGGCTGATGCTGGTGCAGTGGCGGCTAAAGTAGCGCAACTGCCGGCTGGTGACGGCGCCAACACGTCCAATTCGCGCATTGCCAAGCTCGAAGAACGGCTCACGCTACTGTCTTCGGCCAGCAATGAAGGCAAGTCTGCTGGTGCAATCCCTCAATTGGCAGCTGTAACCGGTAAAATCTCCGATCTGGAAACAACGATGGCCAACCAGTTCGACGCATTGCGCAAGAACGTTGGAACCGAGATCGACGCCAGAATCAGCAAAGCAACCGAAGCCGCAGAAGCCGCGCGTTCAGGCACGATGCGTATTGATCGAGAGATGGCCGACGTCAAAACCAGCACGGTTCGTCTTGGCCAGCGTATCGAAGCATTGAAGGCCGAAAACGACAAGGTGGGCGAAACGGCCCGTGCCGTGCAAGACCAGACCGGAAAGCTCGCCTCGAACTTGGAGTCGCTGTCGGCGGATTTGGCGGAAAGCTTCAAGGCCGCTGCAAAACCGGAAGATGTCGCAAAAGCGATCAAGCCTGTATCAACGCAGCTCGCTACACTTGAAAAGAACCTGGCTGGCGTCGTTAACGCGGAAGAAAACCGCAAAGCCAATGCTGGGCGGATTGTACTGTCGCTGGAGCTTGCCAATCTGAAGCGCGTTGTCGATCGTGGTCTTGGTTATGCCGACGAATTGGCGCAGGTCAAAAAGGCAGCACCGGGCAACGTCGATCTTTCGGCACTTGAGCCTTACAAGTCAGAGGGTGTGCCCACGCTTGCGACGCTCAAGGATAGCTTCCGTCCCTTGACGCATCGCATGATCGCCGTGGCAGGTGATTCCGGCGAAGGTGGGGTGTTCGACCGGCTGCTTTCGGAAGCGCGATCGGTTATCAAGGTGCGCAGGGTAAACCATGCCGCTGATGACGAAAGCGTCGAAGCCGTGGTAGCGCGCATGGACACGGCCCTTGATCAAGGCCGCTTTAGCGATTTCCAGGCGCTGGCCGATAAACTCCCCCAGAAAGCGCGCGAACCGGCGAGCAGTCTTTTCAAGCAGGTTGCCGCGCGTGGTGCTGTCGACAAGGCCCTGAAAGAAATTGAAGGTCAGCTCAAGTCGTCGCTAGGCGGTGCACAAGCGCCATCGCCCGCAACGGCAGTCCAGTAAAGAGGTCCCGCAATGTTGCGTCTGATATTATACTTCGTTGCGGTTGGCATTGTCGCCACGGGGCTGTCGTGGCTTGCTGACCGGCCCGGCCTCATCGTCTTCAACTGGGAAGGATACGAAGGCGAAATCAGCGTGTTTCACGCGGTTGTCGGACTGACGTTCCTGCTTGGGTTGGCGATTCTATCGTGGTCGCTTCTGCGCGCTGTCTGGAATAGCCCGGCAACGGTCGGCGACTACTTCTATCGCCGCCGCCAGAAGCGCGGACTCGATGCGCTCTCATCGGGCATCATTGCGATTGGCGCTGGGGATGGCGGCAACGCCATGCGTCACGCCGTGCAGGCCCGCAAGACGCTGCCCAACGAGCCATTGACTCATCTGCTGCGCGCACAGGCGGCTCAACTGGCCGGCGACAAGACCACGACGCGGCGAATTTTCGAAGCAATGTTGGCGCAACCCGATACCGAGCAGCTGGGGCTGCGCGGTTTGTTCCTGGAAGCGCAGCGCGAAGGTGAGTCGGAAGCCGCCCGGCAGTTTGCGGAGCGGGCCCTCCGGCTCAATCCAAAACTCGGCTGGGCCGTCGATGCGCTGTTCGATCTGCAATGCAAGTCCGAGCAATGGGCTGGCGCGTTGCAAACACTGGCCCTCGCGAAAAAACATGGCCATGTTGACAAGTCCGAGGCGGATCGCCGCCGCGCGGTACTATTGACGGCGCAGGCGCAAAACACCGAGGAGAGCGACCCTCAGCGTAGCCTCGGGCTTGCACTCGAAGCGCACAATCTGGCGCCAGGGCTGATCCCCGCAGCCGCCATCGCCGGACGTCTGCTCGCGTCTCGCGGCAATACAGCCAAGGCTGCCAAGGTCTTGCAAAAGACGTGGCTCAAGTCACCACATCCCGATCTTGCCACTGCATATGCTTTCGCCCGCATCGGTGATAGCCCTAAGGATCGTATGGAGCGCGTGCGCCACCTCGCCAGCATGCAACAGAACTCCATGGAAGGGCCGATTGCTTTGGCGCGTACAGCGATCGAGGCCAAGGCCTACGACGAGGCTCGTACACTACTCGAACCACTGCTTGAACTGCGCATGACGCAGCGCGTTGCCACCTTGATGGCACGCATCGAGGCTGAAGAAAAAGGTGATGCCGGCCGCGTGCGTGAATGGCTTGCTCGTGCGGTCAATGCCGCGCGCGATCCCGTCTGGACGGCTGATGGTGTGGTGTCCGAGCAATGGGCACCGGTTTCGCCTGTAACAGGCCGACTTGATGCTTTTGAATGGCGTGTCCCATCCGAGACTTTGGATACCTTGGACGGCAGTTTGCTGGCCGATAAATTGGCTGAACTTGCGGCGCTGGGTGCACCGCTTGAAGCAATCGAAGCCAAGCCGCTGGCGCCCGCTGCCCAACAGCCTGAGCCTGCAACAGCAACGGTGGTGCAGCCTTCCGCAGCGGCGGCTAGTACATCTCAGCCCCAGCCAGTTTCAGGTAAAAGTTCGGGCGAGGAATCAAAGACGAAATCCACAACCGTCGTTGTCTCTGAAGCTGTGAAAGGGGGCGAGACTGCCGCCGGGAAAACGGCAAAACCAGCACCGGCAACCGGAGATACAGGCAACGCCGCCGCAGGCGCGGGACTCGCCACCGCTGGTGCATCCACCGGAACGACGACGGCAACCGTTCCCGATAAAGCTTCAGCTTCAAGCAAATCTCAACCAGAGGCTAAGCCAGTGGTCGCGGCTCCAGCCGCGCCGCCCCAAACCAAGCCTGCGGCAACCGCGGAAAAATCGTCCGAGGTTCAGTTTAAACCATCAGACGTAGAAACGCCCCAACTGGCCGCCCCTGATAAACCCTCGCCGTCTGCTGTTACAGCCATGGTTCCCGTCAAATCGGCCACGCCAGACAAGCCCGGGACCGCAACGCCCTCTACTGTGGACGCTTCTCCTACGGCCTCTGCCAAATCCGCAAGCACGGTTCAACCAGAGCGACGATCACCGTCCAATAGCGGTGCCAAACAAGAAAAAGCTGAAGCCAAGATCTTCGTATCGCCGCGTGCTCCCGATGATCCTGGTCCTGAAACGGGCGACGCCGAACCGGCTGCGCAAATTCCAAGGTA
>JBKEAX010000399.1:0-4373 GCA_047972825.1 Hyphomicrobiaceae bacterium
TGGCACGTCCTGACCGTGTCCCGCCGTGACCCGGTAACGGGTGAGTACACCATGGAGAAGGCGCCTTGCTACCACCTCGTGGGTGACCTTGAGGACAAGGCCTTGGCAGAACTACAGGCCAAGGAGAAGGAAGAAGAAAAGCGCGCCGAACCGGTCGTCGGCGAATAATGCGGCACCTCCTGGGCTAGGGAGTGTTTGCATCTGAAACCTGTTGAGGAGCTTCGGCCGAAGTTTGTGCCGAGGCTCCTCGATTGCTTTTGATCCCGGTGTTGGATAGGGACACAAGGTGGATTTCGGTTTGTCAGTTCGGGTCAATGCTAGAGCATGTTCAGCCGAAGTGTACGCGGTTCGGCTTGAAGAACATGCTCAAAATAAAAGAAAATAGATCGCGTGCACGATTCCGTGAAACGTGAACGCGATCTAGTGTGGCGTCACGCCTTAGTTGATCGATGTTGCGGCATGCTGGGTATCAACTAAGGCGCGATAAACGCCACACTAAGCCAATGATTTTGCTCGTGGCCTTCATGTCGCGCCAAAATTGTATGCGGTTGCGGCTATGTTTCAATTTTGGCGCAACAGGCCACTAGTGTGAACGGTCAACCGATTGCTTAATCAACAAAGAGCGACGCATGAATATTGTCGAAAAACCAGACGACGAGATCCTGGAAGCCGCCAACCCGATGTGGAACGATCTCATCAAGTTCTCCAACGAAGGCACCTATGGCGAGTTTGTACGGAATTTCTCGTATGCCAAGACCAATGGTCTGCACGAAGTGGAAGTCGGCAAGCAGTTCGCCAACAGTGACCTGACCCGAAATCTTTCTCCTGATTACGACTATCTTGGTATCATTCGCCGTGGAGAACACGTCACAGTCCTATACCGCATGCGCTGCACAAAGCGGCCGGGTGAATGGCTCGGCCGTCTGGTCCTCGGCGTTGAAGAGGACGAAATCCGGATTTTCGGCGCTTCAATTTTCTGAGCGCGGTTTGCACCTCATCTTGATGGAGATCTGAAATGAGCGAGATCGTCGAGGACGGCAAGTTTGTCGAACTCACCTTCAAGGTGACCGACAGCAAGACCGGCCATGTTCTGAGCTGTGTTGAATTTCCCCTAGGTTATGTCCACGGCGGCAATCCGGTGCTGGCGCCTGCCGTGCTTGCAGAACTTGCAGGCAAGACGAGTGGCGATGTCATCGAAGTACCGATCGACTGCAACAAGATCTACGGCCCCAGAGACGAAACGCTCGTATTCACCGATCGCATTGAGAACGTCCCAGAGGAATACCGCGAAGTGGGAACGACCATCACCATGGAAAATGAAAATGGTGATACCCGCAATTTCGTCGTCACGCGGATGGATGAAGAGACGCTAACCGTCGATGGCAACAATCCATTGTGCGGGCGGGAGGTTGTATTCCGTTTGGAAATTCTGAACGTGCGCGAGCCAACCGAGGAAGAGGTGGAGGCGGGCGGTACGATTGACCAGCAGCCAGACATCGACCATGCGCTGAAAATGCAGGTCTGACCCGGCTGGTGAGGATTTCGACTGTTCAATCGGTGTTATGTTCACTGTTCACGGGCAGCAGTCGTAAAAAACGGGCGCTGCGATTGTCTTCGCATGCGCCCGACTAAATTTCTGCACATATGCTGAAAGCATGCCGCAAATGCAGCGTGGCGCGGTTGCCCGCGCGGCGTCTTATGGCCGCTTGGGCGTGGTGTATTTGGCTTCCTTCTGCATCGGCTCCCAGATTGTTTCGTAGCCGACGAACCCTTTTGCTGTGGGCTCTTTCTGCCGCGTCTTGAAGAAACGCGCGTTACCCTCGGGAACCTTGTCTGTTGGCTTTACGTTGCTCATTATCTGCCTTCCGTTTGTCTGCCACCGCTCGCCGTCAATATACTGGAATCGACGGAGCTTGTGTACGCCAATGCGACCTATATCTCGTAATTTGGGATTATATAGGTCCTGGTTTTTCGGGGGAAGCTCTATTAACGCGTCCCCCCTGATGGTGCGGGCCGGTAAAAGCCGTTATGCCTAAACGGTTCGCGCCGTCTTTATCCGGACGATTTGCCGCTATCGAGAGCCTGATAGTAACCGATCAGAATGTCCGCCACTTCAGGGCGCGAGAATTCTGGCGGCGGCGCAATGCCCTGACCAAGCATCTCGCGGACCTTGGTACCCGACAGGGCTACGAAGTCTTCCTTGGAGTGCCCAGGCGCTTCACGCATCATCACCACCTTGTTGAGCTTTTTGGAATAGGCAGTGTTGTCAGCGCGGAAGGTTTCAATTTTCAGCGCGCCTTTGGGAATGGTGTCGAAGACCTCCTGGGCATCGAAGGGACCGTAGTAATCGCCGACCCCGGCATGGTCACGACCCAAGATGAGATGCGTTGCACCCATGTTCTGACGGAAGACGGCATGCAGTAGCGCTTCGCGCGGGCCCGCATACAGCATGTCAAAGCCGTAGCCTGTCACCATTGCGGAGTTCGGCGGGAAGTAGATTTCCACCATTTTGCGAATTGCTGCATCGCGCACGGGAGCAGGAATGTCACCCTGTTTGAGCTTGCCCAGCAGCATATGGATGACAAGACCGTCGGCGCCTAGACGCTCCATGGCCATGCGGCATAGCTCTTCGTGCGCCCGGTGCATGGGATTGCGTGTCTGGAATGCAACCACCTTGGACCAGCCGCGCTCGGTGATCTCGTTGCGGATTTCAACTGCCGTGCGGAATGTATCGGGGAACTCGGTCTGGAAGTAGCTGAAGTTCAAGACCTTGATCGGGCCCGAAAGCACAGTCTTGCCCTGAGCAAGTAATGCGGCAACGCCAGGATGTTGAGGGTCGCTGGTACCGTAGACCTTGTCGATGATTGTTGCCAATTCAGCATCGGACAATTCCTCGATCGCTTCCACGTCCATGACAGCCAGTACTGGATTGCCTTCGACGTTGGGGTCTTTCAAAGCGATGCGCTGACCTGCTTTTACACTGCCTGCATCCTTGACGAGGTTGACGACTGGAACCGGCCAGAACAGTCCTGAAGAGATCTTCATTTCGGTGGCTGCCGAAAGTGCGTCAGCCTTGTTCATGTAGCCTTTGAGAGGCGTGAAATAACCCGCTCCGAGCATAACTGCATTGGCCGCAGCCGCTGAGCTTACCGTTATTGCAGGTAGTTCACGGGCCTCATGCTGAAGGCGCTCGTTTTCGCTCGTGTCGTAGACATAAAGCGGCATGAGTTCGTCGGACCCGTGGGGTGCGATGAGCTTCGACATTACGATTTATTCCTCCCGATAAGGACAAGGCTTTCATACGTTTATTGTGCGCCGCAGCAGCGATTGTCTGGATGCGTTGAGAGCAGCCAGCGTGTCTTGTCAGGCCCGATTAAAAAGTGTTCTATTCGAAAAGTCGAATATAAGAATTGCCGCATGCTTATTGATCCAGTGAACGCAGGGGTTTGTCGTGCCTGAAGCTGCAAGCACGATGAGAGATAATCGGACCGGCGCGATGTGCGATGGAGAGCAGATGCGGATGCCGTGAGATGCGACTTCATGCGTTTCGAAGCGTCAGTTTAAAGATTGAGTGGGGGACTTCCAGACGATCCTAGCTACATGAAGCAGGTGTTGGATGGCAACAAAGGGTGTTGTGACGGTAGAATGCCGAGCCGTTTACTGTTTCATTTAGCACGCTGGCCACTTGGTGGTTTTCGATTGAATCAAAAAGGACATTGGCGCTGCCTGTTTGGAGCCGTGGCGCATACGCCATTATCGTAGCGTTTCCTGGGATCCACATTGGCTTTGGCTTCAAGGATTGTCGCAGAATATTTGAGACTACGAGCGGCACAAGAACCGCTACAAATGTCGGACCAGACAGAAATCACGTCCAAAAGGCGACATGAGCAACAGAGGAAACAACCAAGCGACGGAATAGTAAGGAGAGGTTCATGCTGGTTCGTGAGATTGTCCGTGACCAAGGTCCACTAGTTGTTTGCCGGCCCCAAGATACGGTCCAGACTGCTGCTGTCATTCTTCATACGAAATACATCGGTGCGATGCCGGTGATGGATGAGGACAACCGCCTTGTCGGGATGTTCGGCGAGCGTGACATCGTGCGCGCATTTGCCAACCGGCTTCCCAAGCTTGACAGCATGCTCGTTTCCGAGCTGATGGCCAAGAACGTCATCACCTGCAAACCAGAGCATACGGTGCTTGAGGCAATGGCATTGATGAAACGTCACAAGATCCGCCACTTGCCTGTGGTCGAAGAGGGCAAGGTGGTCGGCATCGTCTCTATCCGCGATACACTGGATGTTTTGCGCCAGAGCGCTGAAGAGAATGCTGCGGTGATGCGCGATATTTCCATCGCACGCGGATGACGCGGGAGC
>JBKEAX010000411.1:0-7485 GCA_047972825.1 Hyphomicrobiaceae bacterium
CTTTGCAAATCGTGGCCTGCTGCACGAAGGGGCGGGCGGCGTCATGTATGAGCACCTTGGTGATTCCCCTGCCGGACAACGCCTCCAGCCCGTTCATTACGGAAATCTGGCGTGTGGCGCCACCCTAGGCGGGCGATAGCATCTTTGCGGTAGCTGGCTCCAGAGCCTGGCTATACAAGTCTGTATCGTCAGGATGGATCACCACTTGGATCCAAGTGATTTCATCGGCGCTGGCGAATGCGCCTACAGTCCTGCCGATAACGCTGCGGCCAGCCAGGGTTGCGTATTGCTTGGGGAGGTTGCCGCCAGCACGGCTGCCACGTCCAGCGGCGACGATAAGAGCGGCGGTTGTCACGTTTGGATAAGCCTTCTTATGATCCGTATACGGTATTTATTTTTTGCGCTTGGAGGTATCAGTAGGCAGGACAGCAGCGAAATTCGTATACTTCACGCAGCGTTGTGAGACTACTTGTGGCGTATGGAGTTATCACTTTCCACGTTTTTAGGCGAGTTTCGCACTTGCGAAATGCGCCAAACCTACATATTCTGCACAACAGTCGAGCAGAAAAATACTATGCCTAGGTAATAAGCAGGTTGGTTCAGGTGAATGCAGACGGCAAACTGGCAATTGGGTCGGTAATTCCCCGTAATAAGGTTGCTCTGGCCCCAATGTCGGGGGTGAGCGACTTGCCGTTCCGGCGCGTGGCTGACCGGCTCGGCGCGGGCTTTGTCGTGTCAGAGATGATCGCGTCAGATGCGCTTTCAGCAGGGCATCGTCCCTCGCTCAGGCGTGCGGAAACCGGCGACATCGCACCGTTCGTCATGCAGCTTGCTGGCCGGGAAGCGCGGTGGCTGGCTGAGGGCGCGCGGATCGCCGCCGATCTGGGCGCAGATGTGATCGATATCAACATGGGGTGCCCGGCCAAAGAGGTGACGGGGAAGCTTTCTGGCAGCGCCTTGATGCGTAATCCCGATCATGCCTTGTCGCTGGTTGATGCGGTGGTCGGGGCGGTGTCGGTTCCCGTCACGTTGAAGATGCGGCTGGGCTGGGATCGAAATGCAATCAACGCACCGGAGATAGCCGCGCGGGCGGAGACGGCTGGCGTCAGTCTCATCACTGTACATGGCCGCACGCGCCAGGAGTTCTTCAAGGGGCAGGCGGACTGGGCGGCGGTACGGGCTGTCGTTGACGCCGTCAACGTTCCCGTCATTGTAAATGGCGACATATTAACACCGCAGGATGCAGCCAATGCGCTGTTGCTGTCGGGGGCGGCCGGAGTGATGATCGGACGGGGAGCTTACGGCGCGCCCTGGCAGCCGGGCCGGATTGCTGCATGCCTTCGTACTGGATCAGACCCGGGTGAGCCTTCGCTTGTTGAGCAGGCGGACATAGCCGCCGCTCACGTGGCTGATATGTTCTCTCACTACGGTTCTGCGTTGGGCGTGCGCAACGCGCGCAAACACATTGGCTGGTACCTGGAATGCGCCGGGTTCACGGGCGCGCGACTGAAGGATTGGCGCCGCCGGTTGTGCACTCAGGATGCCCCATCAACAGTGCTATCCGGCTTGCGCGAGGCCTATCGTTGCGCGACCAATGAAGCGAGGTCCGCAGCATGAGTACGCGGGCAACTTCAAAACCAGGCAAGGCCAAGTCCAGGCGTGTTGTCAAAAGCGCTGGTGAAAGCGCTTCTGATGCGGACAGTGTTGCATCTGGGAAGGTGGGGGGACAGCAATCAGGAACACCAGTGTCGGACACCGATGCCATGCCTCAGGCGCGTACGCCAGGCACTTCACCTGTTCGCCGCCCGGTGGAGCATGACCTTCTTTTGTCGGCATTGCCGCATCCCGTGATTGTGCTGGCCGATGAAAATCGCATTGTTTACGCGAATGCTGCGGGTGAAGGCTTTCTCACCGCTGGTCTGCCGATGCTGAAGCGCATGCGGCTTGATGAACTTCTGGCCGTCGGTTGTCCGCTGCTGGCGCTCCTCGATCAGGTCCGGCGGACGAGTGCAACGTTCAACGAATACAGCATAGAAGTGGCCTCGCCGCGGTTCGCAGGCCCCAAGCTGGTGGATGTCTTCGGTGGTCCGCTTCCCGAGCAGCCCGAATACATCTTCTTGATGCTCTACCAGCGAACCATGGCGATGATGATCGAGCGGCAGCTTACCCATAGGGCGGCGGCGCGGTCTGTCTCTGGCATGGCGTCTGTGCTGGCGCATGAAATCAAGAATCCGCTGTCAGGCATTCGCGGCGCTGCGCAACTGATCGAGCCTGCATTGACTGAAGAGGATCGTGCACTCTCCCAGCTTATATGTTCCGAGACCGATCGGATTCGAGACCTTGTTGACCGCATGGAAGTTTTCGGTGACGAGCGGCCCCTTCAGATGGAGGCGATAAACATTCATGGCGTGCTTGATCATGTGCGCCGCCTGATCGAAAGCGGTATTGGTCGCAACATCAGCTTTTCTCTTGATTTCGACCCCTCTTTGCCGCCTGTGCCGGGTAACCGTGACAAGCTGATTCAGGCATTCCTCAATTTGTTCAAGAACGCCGTGGAAGCCATCGGCGACAAGACGGACCATGGGCGCATAACCGTGCAGACGGCCTTTCGCCCAGGTGTGCGCCTGTCCGTGCCGGGCGCCAACACGCGTGTGTCGCTCCCCTTGATGATCCAGATCGAGGACAACGGTGGCGGCATTCCAGACCACCTGCGCGAACAGATCTTTGACCCCTTCGTGACAACCAAATCCGGTGGAACGGGACTCGGTCTGGCGCTCGTTGCCAAAATCATTGGTGACCACGGCGGTATTATCGAATGTGACAGTGAACCGGGACGTACGGCGTTCCGTATCTTGCTGCCGATGCACAACGTATCGCGCGAACCGAAGCAGGCCTGAGTGGGGACATAACCAAAAGATGCCACGAGGAACGATCCTGATTGCCGATGATGACACGGCCATCCGTACGGTTTTGAACCAGGCGCTGGCTCGGGCCGGGTATTCTCCACGTGCCACTGGCAACGCAGCCACATTGTGGCGCTGGGTTAGCCAGGGTGAGGGGGATGTCGTCATCACCGATGTCGTTATGCCCGACGAGAATGCGTTCGATTTGATACCGCGCATGAAGAAGCTGCGGCCGGAACTGCCGATCATCGTCATGAGCGCGCAAAACACGCTTATGACAGCACTGACGGCGGCGGAGAAGGGGGCTTATGAATATCTGCCCAAGCCCTTCGATCTGACCGAGGTGGTCTCTGTCGTTGGCCGCGCCCTTGCCGAGCCGGAACGAAAACCACAACGCGCCCAGATCGAGGGTGAAGGAGAAGAACTACCCCTGATCGGCCGCTCGCCTGCAATGCAGGAAATCTATCGTGTACTGGCGCGTCTGACGCAAACCGACCTGACGGTCATGATTACGGGCGAGAGCGGCACGGGCAAGGAACTGGTCGCACGCGTCCTGCACGACTTCGGCAAACGTCGTCATGGTCCGTTCGTTGCGATCAACATGGCGGCGATCCCGCGCGAACTCATCGAAAGTGAGTTGTTCGGACATGAGAAGGGTGCGTTCACCGGCGCACAGATGAAAACGCAAGGGCGCTTCGAGCAGGCCGAGGGCGGCACGCTTTTCCTTGATGAGATCGGAGACATGCCGCTGGAGGCGCAAACCCGGCTGCTGCGCGTCCTGCAGCAAGGCGAGTACACGACAGTTGGCGGGCGTACGCCAATAAAGACCAACGTGCGCATCATTGCAGCGACCCACCGCGATCTGAAGCAGCAGATCAGCCAGGGGCTGTTCCGCGAGGATCTATATTACCGTTTGAATGTTGTGCCGTTGCGCTTGCCGCCGCTGCGCGAGCGCCTCGACGATGTTGGCGACCTGGTGCGTTATTTCCTGCGGACTGCTTCACGTGAGGGGCTCGGCCAGAAGGCTATTGAGACGGGTGCGATTGAGCGGCTCAGGACGCATGTCTGGCCCGGCAATATTCGCGAACTTGAAAACTTCGTTCGCCGCCTTGTGGCTCTTTATCCGCAAGAAACACTGACGCGCGAGATCATTGACCAGGAGCTTGCCGAGCAGGCGCCATCACCTCATGCCGACAATGGCGAGGAGGGTCAGAACCTGCCGGAGCTGGTCGAGCGCTACCTGGGCACTTATTTTGCTGGATTTGGTTCAGATCTGCCGCCGCCGGGGCTGCACGAACGCATCATTCGCGATGTCGAGCGTCCGTTGCTGACAGCCGCGTTAGCGGCCACGCGCGGCAATCAGATCCGTGCAGCGGAATTGCTCGGTCTCAACCGCAATACATTAAGAGCCCGTATCAAGGCGCTCGACATCAAGGTGTTTCGCACGCCGGCCCCATGAGGAATGCCCATTTTCTGGGGCTTCTTCGATACAGCATATCTGCCATGCACCCAGTTGGGGATTTCCTGATCTTTCTCGATGGAACCTCCAACGCGCCCTTGACGATGACCCAGTGCAGGGGTACGCGTAGCAATGTCGCGAAAATGTCACAGTTAGATTGTCACTTTGTGCGCGCTCCGCGCCACTGAGTTTGGCTTCGCGGCCACGGCTCGGGCGGCCGGCGGAATGATCTTGATATCGCTCCAGAAATAAACGCGAAGCGGGCGGGGCGCTAAAACCCCGATATCGACCGGGGATAAGCAGCGGGAGTTTGCGATTCGATGAGTTCTACAGATGTGCACGACGCCACATCGAACGCTCACGGGCGCGACGCGGCAGCCTATCTGGATCCTTCAGATCAGTCGTTCTGGACAGGGCTGGCGATTGTCGTTCTATCGCTGATCTCGGCGCTGGCCACCTATCTCATACTGACGGGGCTGACCCCGATTGTGCCCTCGCGCACGACTGTCTGGCTGGCTTTGTTCTTCAACATCGCCTTGATCGCTGCAGTGATCGCGGTCATCACTTGGCAAGTGATGGGCTTGTGGCGTGCCTGGCGGGCGAAAACCGCTGGCGCACGTCTTCACATACGCATCGTTGTGCTGTTCTCCCTGATTGCAGCGCTACCGGCATTATTGCTGGCTGTTGCGGCGACCGTAACGTTCTCGCGTTCGCTCGACAGCTGGTTCACGGGGCGGGTGCGATCCCTGATCGAGGACTCGCGCGGTGTCGCCCAAGCCTATGTGGAAGAACATGGGCAGGTTATTCGCAATGACGTTCTCAACATGGCGCGGGATTTGGATTCTGCCGCTCCGCTCCTTGCTGCTGATCGCGTGCAATTGCGGAGGCTTGTAATTGCCCAGGCCGGGCTGCGCGATATACCTGCCGCCTACATTATAGATTCTCAAGGCAAACCAGTTGTTTCCGCGGTGGAGGATGACCGGCTGCCCTTCGGGGCGCCGACACAAGATGCGCTAGCCGAAGTCAGTCGTGGACAAGTGGCGTTGTCACTTTCGCTGTCGGCCAAGCGCATCACTGCGATCTGTCTGCTGCGCGCGTTTCCTGGCTGGTATTTGTACGTCAGTCGGCCGGTCAGCCCACAGGTGCTTCGCCACCTGCAACGGACCGAACACAACGTTGCCGAATACAACCAGCTGCGCCGTTCACGGGGCAACCTGAAATGGGCGCATGGGTTGATGTACCTGATGATCTCCATGACCGCGATGCTGGCGGCGATCTGGGTGGGGATGTGGTTCGCCGGCCGCTTCGTGGCGCCGATCAGACGCTTGATAGCGGCCGCATCTGAAGTTTCGCGAGGCAACCTGCAACTGCACTTGCCTGAGCGTCGGGGTGAAGGCGATTTGCGCCGTCTGTCGGCAACATTCAATAGAATGACTCGTGAACTCAAACACCAGCGCGACCAGTTGGTGGCGGCCAACGAGCAGTTGATTGAGCGGCGGCGCTTCATTGAGGCTGTGCTGTCAGGTGTCAGTGCCGGCGTGATTGGATTGGACAGCGATGGCCGTATCGAGCTTGCAAGCCGATCGGCGGCCCAATTGCTCGGCAAAAGCGAAGATGAACTTGTCGGACGCAATCTGGTTGACGCTGTGCCAGCATTTGAAAGCGCGTTCAATGACTTTTCAGACCGTTCGCATCAACCACACCGTCAGCCTGATCCGGTGACCATTGAAGTTGGCGATGATGAACGAACGTTCGCTGTGCGCCTGACGCGGGAAAAAGCGGCAAGCGGTGACGTGGGAACTGTAGTCACATTCGATGATATAACAGAGCTGGTAACGGCACAGCGCACCAGTGCCTGGGCTGATGTGGCAAGACGCATAGCACACGAAATCAAAAATCCGCTGACACCAATCCAGCTTTCGGCGGAGCGTCTCAAGCGCAAATATGGCCGTGTGATAACCGATGATCGCGAGACCTTCGACAAGCTGACCGATACGATCGTCCGCCAGGTCGGCGATCTCAAGAGCATGGTGGATGAATTTGCATCATTTGCGCGCTTGCCGAAGCCTGAAATGGCTGATGACGACTTGCGCAATGCGCTGCAGGAGCCGATCTTGTTGTTCCGCGAGGGGCATCCCAACGTTGCGTTCAATATCGTCGTTCCAGACGTGCCGGTTGTAACAAGCCACGACCGGAGGCTAGTAACTCAGGCGCTGACCAATCTCGTCAAGAATGCGACCGAGGCGGTGGAAGCCAATGCTGAAGCGCATTCTGGCGATGCTCAATGGAAGGGGCAGGTGGAGGCGCGGTTATCAACCGCGGATGGCCGTGCAACGATCGAGGTGATAGACAATGGCTCCGGGTTTCCAAAGCAGAACAGGATGCGGCTGGTTGAGCCTTATGTGACGACCAAAGGTCACAAGGGCACGGGTCTTGGGCTTGCCATGGTTCATAAAATTACCGAACAACATGGTGGAACCCTGCTATTGGACGATGCTCCGCTTGCGCCTGGTCGGACGGAAGGCGCGCGCGTGCGCATGGTACTTCCGTTGACAGGGCGACAAGAAAGCGGCGTTGAACAATTGGGAGATGTTAATGAGGACAAGCCGGCGTCAGCAAGTGCAGGTGCCTGAAGGCTGGCTTTGGCTGGAATGCAGCCCCGTAAAAAGTGAGAGGCGCAAGGACCCGATATGAAGACCGAAAGCGAACCGCCGATCCTGCAAGGTGGAGCCACGTTCATCGTGGGCAACACCTGATCACGCGCATCAATCATGACTGATCGCACAACGACAAACACCCGTCCCGCCCCCCGGGACAAGAACTGAGAAGACCAAGGGAGCAACTGATGGCCGCAGACATATTGATTGTCGATGACGAGGCCGACATCCGAGACCTCGTCGCGGGTATCCTGGAAGATGAAGGCCACAAAACCCGTTTGGCCCGCGACAGTGATGAAGCGTTGCGGGCGATAGAGGATCGGCGTCCCAACCTGGTAATCCTGGATATCTGGCTTCAAGGCAGCCGCCTGGATGGGCTGGAAGTGCTTTCAGCAATCAAGGCGACGTACCCTGACCTGCCGGTGGTGATCATCTCGGGCCATGGCAACATCGAGACGGCGGTAAC
>JBKEAX010000428.1:0-8534 GCA_047972825.1 Hyphomicrobiaceae bacterium
TGTCGCGTTCGCAATTGCTCGATGGCGTATGGGGCCGGGATGCGTTCGTCGATGAACGAACGGTCGACGTGCATATCGGTCGATTGAGGCGCGCGCTCATTCGAGGGCGCGAGAAGGACCCGATCCGGACGGTGCGCGGTGCGGGCTATGTGTTTGGCGAACGGTCCTCGTAAAGAGACTGCCGCCATGGCCCCCGTCTTTACACTTCACGTCGAAATCAAAGCGCATCGCGAATTTTCGGATTTGCTCATCACGCTTTGATAAAAAAGGGCCGGAGCTGCCCCCCGGCGCGCTCCGGCCTCCCCCGCTGCCGAGGCTATTGCCTCGGCGTTTAACTGGGTATTTTCATTGATTGCAGTTCGCTCAGGCGTTGACCTTGCTTCGTGTCGTGGCATTGGCGATTGCGGGTGTTGGAGCGGGCTCGCGGCGGCGAGCTTGCGGCGGCTGGAATGCGCGGCGCGCGTGAAACTCGCAATACGGCAGGCCAGGAACCTTTTCTTTGCCGCAAAAATGAAAATCGGCATGCTGTGGGTCGCCAATCGGCCAACGACAACTGCATTCTTTCAGTGTCTGGATGGTCTTGCGTTCCTTCAGCGGGATCACAAGTTCTTCCTGAGAAGGAACGAATGGCTCGGCGTCGGGTTGGTATAGCGCGCGAAGTGCCGGGTTGCCGGCCTGGGCAAAACGGTTCTTCTGTGGCCGTTTGGCTTGCTGGGCAATGCGCTGGCGCGGGCGATGAGATTTCATTCGCGTGGTTGTCGCGCGGCCCGAAAGACCAAGGCGGTGAACCTTGCCGATTACGGCGTTGCGTGAAACGCCACCGATACGTCCGGCAATTTGGCTAGCGCTCAGTCCTTCTGACCAAAGCTTTTTGAGTAGGTCGACACGTTCGTCGGTCCAGGACATGCTGCTGCTCCTTAGACAAAAAATCACTCGTTCTGGTCCGTGATGCGGCCAGACTCATGGTGCTGATCGGTTTGACCAAAGTGCCGAGCGCGCGTACAACCGCGCCGCCAGACCATTGGGGCGGACCAGATTTCAACTGCAGACGCTTACTGGGATGAACTTTGACGCTGACGCGTACAGACACGAGCCCTGTACGAGGGCTGAAACGCGAAAATAGCTACACGAACAAATACATGCCGGCGGGGCAGAAATGAGTCCACGTGTTGTAACGGCCAAACGGCGCGTTGCGTTGTGTACTATTTTCCCGAAGCGGCAGGACAACCCCACCGACATCTCGTCAACGGCTGAGATGAACGTACTATATCCTGTCTGGCGGCTACAAGCTGAAGGTCTGCGTCAGGCGAGGTGTTGACAATCCCACGTTGCCGTCACGCCACATAATGATTCGTGAGGCTCCGGTTTATTTGGGATTGCAGGGCGCGCACGCCTTTGCGCCCACAGGTTTCTGCTTCATTCGTTCTTGTGTCGGTGCATTGACACGGCGGCTGTGGCCGATTATCAACGATGCTTTCGCGGCCGCCCGTTATAAGGCGGCTTTTTTGGTTGTAGGGAAGGATCGAGCGTGATGGTCGAGCGCGATCCAACGTCCAAACATCAGACTGTGTCCGTTGCAGCTCCAACTTCTATGGAGACGGCGAACATGCGCACGCACGGTCCGTCGCCTGCCGTGATGGCAACCTATGCGCGTCAAAACCTCACTTTTGAGCGTGGTGAAGGGGCGTGGCTGGTCACGCCGGAGGGAGAGCGCTATCTGGACCTAGCCTCTGGTGTGGCAGTGAATGCGCTGGGCCATGCCCATCCGCGACTTGTCGCAGCGTTGCAGGCGCAGGCGGAGAAACTCTGGCATACGTCTAATCTATACCGTGTGGAAGGGCAGGAGCGGGTTGCCGAGCGCCTCGTGGACCTGACGTTCGCTGATCGCGTTTTCTTTTGTAATTCTGGGGCCGAGGCTTGTGAGGGCGCGATCAAGACAGCGCGGCGCTATCACTACGTTAACGGTGCCCCGGAGCGCTGGCGGATCATTACGTTCGAGGGCGCTTTTCACGGACGTACTCTGGCGACGTTGGCAGCCGCTGGGAACCCGAAATACCTGGAAGGGTTTGGGCCCGAGGCCCAGGGCTTCGACCATGTGCCGTTTGGCGATCATGAGGCGCTGGAACGGGCGGTGACGCCGGAGACGGCGGCGATCATGATTGAGCCAGTGCAGGGCGAAGGGGGTGTAAGGACGGTTCCGGACCAGTACCTCAAAGACTTGCGCGACTTTTGTGACGAAAAGGGGCTGCTGCTCATTTTCGATGAGGTGCAGTCGGGCGTTGGCCGCACAGGGCGGCTTTTCGCCCATGAATGGGCGGGCATCTCTCCCGACATCATGGCAATTGCCAAGGGGATCGGGGGCGGGTTTCCAGTTGGCGCATTCCTGGCCACGGACGAGGCAGCAAAGGGAATGACGGCTGGAACCCATGGCTCCACCTTCGGTGGGAATCCATTGGCCATGGCAGTGGCCGATGCGGTGCTTGATGCAGTCCTGGAGCGCGATTTCCTGCCTGAGGTGCAGCACAAGGCGCTGCGTTTCAAGCAGGCCCTTGCTGAGCTCAAGGATCGGTTTCCCGACAAAATTGCCGAGGTGCGCGGGTTTGGACTTCTCATGGGTGTGCGGCTGGCTCCGTCTTACGTGCCGGCGGATGTGATCTGTGCCGCGATCGGCCAAAAACTACTTCTTGTAGGCGCTGGTGACAATGTCGTGCGGCTGCTGCCGCCTCTCAACATACCGGACGACGACATAACCGAGGCCGTGCAGCGCCTTGCGCGGTCTCTCGAAAGCGTCAGCACCGCCAGCGACAAAGGCGCGTAGTTCAAGCGGATATGAAAACCAGACACGGTGCCCTAAGGGCGCAGTCGAATTCTATTTCGGGAAGGCCAAAAGGAATGGCTCTCAGACATTTTCTGGATCTTGACCAGGTTCCAGCCAAGACGCTCCGCCGCATCATCGACAATGCGCATGCGCTGAAGAAGGCTGGCAAGAAAGCGCCTGCCAAGCTGAAGCCGAAGGGTATCGCTCAGTCAATTCTGGTGATGATCTTTGAGAAGCCTTCGACGCGCACGCGCATTTCCTTCGACGTGGCGATGCGGCAGCTCGGCGGGCAAACCATCATGCTCAATAATACCGACCTGCAGCTTGGGCGCGGGGAATCGATTTCCGATACCGCGAAAGTGGTGTCGCGCTATATCGACGCCATCATGATCCGTGCAAATTCGCATGACACGCTGATGACACTGGCCGAGCATGCCACAGTGCCGGTGATCAACGGTTTGACCGATCTGAGCCACCCCTGCCAAGTGATGGCCGATATCATGACATTCGAGGAGCATCTTGGTTCTATCGCGGGGAAGACCGTGGCGTGGGTGGGCGATGGAAACAACGTTGCGGTGTCGTGGATGCAGGCGGCGGTCCAGTTCGGTTTTGCAATACGCGTTGCATGCCCGCCGAGTCTGAAGCCTGACAAGAGTGTTGTTGATTGGGTGAGAAGCAACGGTGGCGAACTTACGATTACGCAGGATGCGGCGAAGGCCGTTGCGGGGGCGCATTGTGTTGTCACTGACACCTGGGTGTCGATGGGGCAGTCGGATGCGTCGCGGCGGAAGAAGCTGCTGAAGCCTTATGTTGTCGACGACGCGCTGATGAAAAAGGCCGACAAGGATGCGATCTTCATGCATTGTTTGCCAGCCTATCGCGGCCTGGAAGTGACGCCGTCAGTGATCGATGGGACGGCATCGGTTGTATTCGACGAGGCTGAGAATAGGCTGCACGCGCAAAAGGCCATACTTGCGTGGTGTCTCGGGGTTGATTGAATGAGTATGCCCGGCGAGCCAGGGGGCCGTGTTGTGGACAATGGTATGGGGAGGCGAGACGATATCGTTCTTCCATTCCAGACGGTGCGTTCCAACATCGTGGGGCGGGTTGTTCGGCTCGGCGCCACGGCGGACGGTATTCTGAAACGGCACGACTATCCCGACGGCGTGACTGAAATTCTCGGGGAGGCGCTGGCGCTAGCCGCCCTGATCGGAACGGGATTGAAATTCGACGGGCGGCTGATCTTGCAGACCAAGACGGACGGACCGGTTGATTTCCTGGTCGCGGACTTTGCAACGCCGGGTTCAATCAGGGGCTATGCAAGCTTCGATAAGGCGGTTCTCAACCAAGACAGCTCTGGGAATTCCCAGGCCTTGCGCAGCGAGGCTGGTCTTCTCGGCAAGGGAACGCTTGCCATGACGATCGATCCTGCCGGTGACATGGAGCGCTATCAGGGGCTTGTGGCGCTAGAAAGTTCCACCTTGAGCGAAGCGGCACTTGCCTATTTCCGCTCCTCCGAACAGTTGCCGACGTTCATTCGCCTGGCGGTGGCGCGGGAGCGCACTAGTTCAGGCGCGGAGGGTGACGCGGGGCATGTCGATGCCGGGTTATGGCGGTGGCGCGTCGGCGGGATCATGCTGCAACATGTGGCACATGAGGGAGGCAAGTCGGCTGACGCGCTTGCTGCGGCTGAAGAGCGTGGCGAAATGCTTGGTGAGGATGACGACCACTGGCAGCGTGTTGCGATGCTCGCAAGCACGGTGGAAGATCACGAGCTTGTCGATTCCACGCTGACGTCGGAGAATTTGCTGTTCCGTCTGTTTCACGAGGAAGGTGTGCGGGTGCAGGAGGCGCGACAGATCGGCGAGTATTGTACCTGCTCGCGCGAGCGCGTCTCGGGATTCCTGAAGGGCTTTGGATCTAGCGAGTTGGCTGGCATGCACGAGCCTGATGGCAGTGTATCTGTGACCTGCGAATTCTGTTCAAAGCGCTATGTGTTTGATCCGACAGAATTTGGATAATAGCGGCTTTTCTGCCTTGGTTAGAAGTGGAACGCCTGGGGCGCATTGCTCAAGGGTGGTGGGGTCTGCATCGTGGAGTGGTATGGAATTAGAGCTTTGATCGGCAAATGCAGAATCGTTATTGTGCTACAGTAATATAATTGGTGCTGAGCGGGGCTGCCGCATGAGCGTGGAATACTTGAAACAATGCTATCGGTGTTGGGGCATGGTTGTCACCGTGCGGGCTGTTGTTGTGGCCTTAGTCGGCATGATCGCTGTGCAGCCTTCGCATGCAGCGGACATGGCGACGCGTGAAGTGACAGAAGCTCTGGTGAAGGCACGGCGAGATCAGCCGGCAGACTTTTCCGGGCTTGATCTCAGCTACCTTGATCTGGCAGGGCTTGACTTCAAGGCTGCTGATTTTGCCGATGCGGATCTTTATGGCACCGACTTTACCGGTGCTGACCTGACAAATTCCAACCTTTCTCATACGCGGCTCGACCGTTCTGTCTTGATCCGCGCCGATTTGTCAGGCGCGAAGCTGGAAGGTGCCAGCATTCTGCGCCCAACGATTTTTTCCGACTTGGCATTCAATCAGGCTGAAGCGCCATCATTTCGTGGGGCGGACCTGCGGAGGGTGCGTATCCAGGCGCGCATCGATGGCGCTGATTTCTCCCACGCAGACCTCACCGAGGCGAACTTCAGCCCGTATGAAAATCGTTCCGGTGAAGGGACCATCACGACCGTCCCACGCAACGAACTTAGCAATGCGCGATTTGTCG
Source organism: Hyphomicrobiaceae bacterium (assembly GCA_047972825.1). Lineage (GTDB taxonomy): Bacteria > Pseudomonadota > Alphaproteobacteria > Rhizobiales > Hyphomicrobiaceae > JAEUMD01. Next base: position 5,601 of record JBKEAX010000428.1, read on the forward strand.
GGGCGCGAATGGTGAAAGTTAACTTGTGGCGCGCGGTGATGAATTTTGCTGATTTTACCGGAGCAGATTTGACTGGCGCGAAACTTCGTGAGGTGGAACTGATTGGCGCAAATCTGGAGGGTGCAAACCTGACAGGTGCAGACATAACCGGCGCCAACTTCGCGAGCGCACGGATCAAGGGTGTGAAGGGGCTTGACACTGCCATCGGGCTTGAGGCCGCGCTTAATCTGGACAGGGCGCGGCAGTAGAGCGCTTCAGTTTCAGGCCTGTGCCCAATCGGCCAGGCGGCCGAGGAAGGCTTCACACTTTTCAAGTTCGCTTATTGCAATCCATTCGTTGGCTGTGTGGGCTTGGGCGATGTGGCCGGGGCCGCATACGACGGCTGGTGCATCAGCTTCCTGGAACAAACCTGCTTCTGTCGCGTAGGAAACACCATGTGTCTCGTTGTGCCCGGCAAGTTTCATGGCGAGTGATACCACTTCCGCGGACGTATCGACGCCGAAGGGCGGTACGCGGTTGGTCTGGACAATCTCGATTGCTGCTTCGGGTGCTACGGCGTGCATCTGAGGCAGGCAGGTCTCTGAGATAAAAGCTCTCAGACGTGTTTCAATTGCATCGACGTCCAGTCCTGGAGTGGCACGGATCTCAAAACCCAGGTCGCATGTCAGCGGTACGATGTTGGAGGCGGTGCCGCCAGAAATCTGGGTCACCTGCAAGGTGGCGTAAGGTGGATCGAAACGGTCGTTGCGCGTTGTTGATTTCAGTTCGGCTTCAATGCGCTTGAGTTCCTCAATGACGGCGCTGGCATAATAGATGGCGTTGACGCCGAGTGGCGCCATGCTCGAATGTGCAGCGCGACCGGTTATCTTTATGCTCCAACGGACCGGGCCTTTGTGCGCGTCAACAACGGTCATGCCGGTCGGTTCGCCGACAAATACCATGCGCGGGCGCGTCAAGGTCCCACCCAGCTTCTCGATCATCGGGCGGACGCCGACACAACCGATTTCCTCGTCGTAGGAAAAGGCGAGATGGATGGGCACCGCCAGACGGCGCTTGCTGAACTCGGGAACAGCAGCAAGAACGCAGGCAAGGTAGCCTTTCATGTCGGTTGTGCCGCGTCCGTACAGACGTCCGTCTTTTTCCACGAGGTGAAAGGGGTCTGTGTCCCATGCCTGGCCGGTGACGGGGACGACGTCGGTATGCCCAGATAAGGCAACGCCACCTTTGTCAGGCGGTCCGATTGTGGCGAACAGGTTGGCCTTCTGCCCGTCTTCGCTTGGAACGAGTGTGGATTCAATGCCGTGCTGAGCGAGGTAGTCCTCGATAAAGTTCTGGATGGCGAGGTTGCTCTTATGACTGGTGGTGTCAAACGCCACGAGGCGAGCGAGCAGTTCCTTGGTGCCGTAGATCGGACCGGGCATGGATTGGGTATCTTTGTCGTCAGTAGCCGCTGTTTGTTGTGGCCAACCCTGGCAAAGGCAGGTTGCACATGTTGGCGGCCATCACTGTTTCAGTTCAGGCTGCGTTGTGTGAAGGGACTATCGAGTGAAAAGGCGGGAATTGCCACGTCGAACAATTTGCCTTTTTCATCCTCCATCTGGTAGCTGCCAACCATGATACCGGAGGGTGTGTCGAGTGGGCAACCAGAGGTGTAGGAGAAGCTTTCTCCTGGCGCGATGGTTGGCGTCAGCCCAACAACGCCGGGTCCGCGCACTTCCTGGGTCAGTCCAACGGCATTGGTGATGCGCCATAGCCTGGAACGGAGTTGTGCGCTCGCTTCGCTCTCATTGGAAATGGTGACTGTGTAGGACCAGAAAAAGTGGTTTTCATCGGGTGAAGACTGATCTTCCACGTATTGTGGCTCGACGCGGATGCGGATGCCGTGGGTGACGGCTTCGTACATTGGGAAAACGCTCCTAGGGCTGAAGGCGAGCAGGTCAGCTTCGCTCGCACTCGCAGGTTCGGCGCGGAGTGTAGGTCGCGAGCGGTGCGGGTCAAGGCGAGATTGAGGCCGTGCGTCTTGAGATGCCTACGAAAAAGCCACTTTGAGGGCGTGGTCGAGGTCCGCGATGAGGTCGTCCGTTGCTTCGAGCCCGACGGAAAACCGCACCATGCCGTTGCCAATGCCGAGTTCGGCGCGAGCTTCGGGCTGGAGACGCTGGTGCGTCGTGGTGGCGGGGTGGGTAACGAGGCTTTTGGCATCGCCCAGATTGTTAGAAATGCGCGCGATGCGCAGGGCGTTCAGGAAGGCGAACGCCTCAGCCTTGCCGCCGTCGACATCAAAGGTGACGACCTGGCCACCGCCGCTCATCTGTTTTCTGGCAATCGTTGATTGCGGGTGGTCATCGCGCATCGGGTAGAGGACGCGGGTGATGCGCGGCTGGTCAGCCAACCAGTCAGCAATCCTGGCAGCACTCGCGGACTGGGCCTTGACGCGCACGGGCAGCGTTTCCAACCCCTTCAGCATAACCCATGCGTTAAACGGGCTTATCGAGGGGCCGGTTTGCCGGATGAAAGTCTGAAGATGGTCTTCAAGGAATTTGGCGCTACAGATGACCAGGCCGCCAAGACAACGGCCCTGGCCGTCAATGTGCTTGGTGGCGGAATAAACAACGATGTCGGCGCCATGCTGCATGGGGCGTTGCAGCATGGGGGTTGCGAAAACGTTGTCAACGATCACGAGGGCGCCGGTGGCATGGGCGATTTTCGACACTTCGGCAATGTCGACGAGTTCCATCGTCGGGTTGGCTGGTGTTTCAAAGAAGAAGGCTTTGGTATTGGGGCGGACCGCCTCCTTCCAGGCGTCGAGACTACGACCATCAACCAGCGTGGATTGTATGCCAAAGCGCGGGCAGAGATCCTCGACGATGTAACGGCACGATCCAAACAGAGCACGTGCAGAAACGATGTGGTCGCCCGCGTTCAAGCCGGCAA
>JBKEAX010000516.1:0-2821 GCA_047972825.1 Hyphomicrobiaceae bacterium
GTTCGACTGCGTTATGCCCACGCGCAATGGCCGCCACGGCCTTGCATTCACCTGGGCCGGGCGTGTCAACTTGCGCAACGCCAAACATGCCGAAGACCTGTCGCCGTTGGACCCCAAGAGCACTTGCCCGGCCGCCCTAGACTATTCCCGCGCCTACCTGCACCATCTGGTTCGTGCCGGTGAGTATCTGGGCTCCATGCTTTTATCGTGGTCTAACACAGCCTTCTATCAGCAACTCATGGCTGCCATGCGCACCGCCATTTCCGAGGGGCGGTTTGAGGATTGGGCTGAGGAAACGCTTGCCGGCTTTGAGCGCGGTGAGGGGTGAACTGTGCGGGGGCCTACTCCGCCAAGCGGTTGTGCGGTTGATCTTTGAAGGACATTGGTTCGCGGTAGACGTCGGCAAATGCATCGCCAGTGCGAAAACAAACCGCTATGTTGGTGCTCAGGAGGAGCCGATTACCCATGCAGAAATTGATTGATCATCCGAGCATCAAGCACTGCGAGATCGTCGAGAATGAAAAGCTTGACGGCACCTTATGCAAGCACGTTCTGGTCTATACGAGCCTTGTTCTGGATCCTGACCGCGACGGCTACGACAAGGCGGCGCATGACACTCTCATGGCCGAGATTCATGGTCTTCTCGACCGCCACCCCGATATTGATGGCGCGGACGTTGAGGGGGCTTGAGGGGGTGAAATTTCCTCGCACGCATGCAGTCAACCCAGACCCAACGATCGCAACGCGATAGGGATGTCGGACAATGACAATAAAATGGATAGTGTCCGGCGCTCTGCTTCTTGTCGCCATTGGATATTTCATCACGTCCAACCTTAAATCGGAAGAGACGATCATCAGCGCAAGCTTCCAAATGCCAGCTTGCGAGAGGTGTTTTCACATGACGGTTGAGAAGAGTCAGGATGCAAGTGCTCAGGGTGAAACCATCATTCCAGTGTCGAAAACGGTCGACATTGAGAAGATGATTGAAGGCATCGTTCTGACCAAAGGGCACCTGTGTCTGAGGGGGCGGTTTTATAAGTTCAATCTGGACCTTTTGAAACTTGACCCTGCCGGCAAGAGGTTTGAAGTTCTCGCACAAGAAGACATTGAGGCTTGCGCAAAACTGTGAGGCGCCGGGATGCACTCTACCCCACTCTATCCCGTATATTTCTCAATGGTGTGCCGGCCTGATGGGGCGAAGACAACAGTTCCGGCAGGACGTTTCTAACCTTTTGGGGCCTTTAAAGCATGTTCAGCGGAAGCGTGACGCTGTTCAGCGAGAAGAACATGCTTAAGGCAATGACCTGGATCGCGTTCATGGGTTCACGAAGAATGAATGCGTTCTAGGTCCTGTGGACAGTTACCGTAGCCATAGAACAATTGCAGCGGCGGTAATGATAGCCAGGTAGTTGCGCGCCGTCTTCTCGTAGCGTGTGGCTACGCGTCGGAATTGCTTGAGACGCGAGAAGCAGCACTCGACCAGATGGCGTTCTTTGTAAGTATCGGTATCGATTGGGTGTTTGAGTGATCTCGATGGGTTGTTCGGGATCACGGCGACTGCACCGACACCGGCAATCTGCGTTCTGAACCGATCGGAATCATAAGCCGCATCGGCCATCACGAACTGAGCTGCCAGACCGTTGAGCAACTCCTGGCCCCGTGGTGCATCACCAGCTTGGCCAGCCGTCAGCACGAGCCGGACGGGATTGCCCAGACCACGCACAGCCATGTGGATCTTCGTGCTCAAGCCGCCGCGCGAACGTCCGATCGCCTGATTGCAAGCCCCCCTTTTGCACCGCTCGCATGCTGATGGGCGCGTACGATTGTCGAGTCGATGATGAGATATTCGAAGTCGGGATCATCGGCGAGATGCGCAAACATTCGCTCCCAAACGCCCTTCTCGCTCCAACGGCTGAAGCGGCGGAAAGCGCTGTTCCAATTGCCGAATTTTTCTGGAAGATCGCGCCATGGCGCACCGGTTCGAACGATCCAGAGCACCGCTTCAACGAACAGTCTGTTGTTGCGTCCGGTCGAACCACACTGGTCAGGACGCCCGATGATCACGCTGGAAATACGCACCCACTGCTGGTCGCTCAACACAAGTCTGTCGAGAACACCCATGGTTGCCTCCTTCTGAAAACAAACATGAATCACTGTTCGCAGACTTTGTGAATCCCCAAACCTGAATTAAGAGTCCACAGGACCTAGCGCGTTGAGCTGGGCAGGCTGGCTAGGTCGGAAATGTACCATTTTTCGGTTTCAACCACGGCCGGGTTTTCACCATTGGCATAAATCCAGCTATCGACAGCATATTTTTTGCCGCCATCATTTTCCTTCAAGACAGCCGTCCAGTGGGTCCATCCCGATACGCCGCGCCACAATTGGTCCTTGGCGAACGGTGTCCCGACGGTGTGATGTTTCAATAGTTTGTTATTTTCCAATACCGTTAGGTAGGCTGTCGTATTGGTTGCCTCGTCGACGCAATCCTGCTGGGTGGGATCGCCAGAGGCAGCGAAATCCATGCCGGGCCGATCCTTGTCGGTGCCAACGGCCTTGCCGACGCGGTTCTCGATCCAGCCAATCGCATAGGCCACAGCGCGGCGCTCTTCTGCCGCGCTTTTGTCCTTGGCCGTCTTTTTCATGACCTTTTCGATTTCGGCGATGTCTGCGCTCGTGAAGCGAAATTTTGTCTGCTTCTTGCAGCCGTAGGCGCTGCAAACATGCACCACGTTGCCCTTCGGGCGCGTTACGTCGAAGTCATCAAAATGGCCCAGTGTCGGTCCGTTGCGCTCATGCGTGCACGCGGCCAGCATAAGCGCGG
>JBKEAX010000609.1:0-2977 GCA_047972825.1 Hyphomicrobiaceae bacterium
CTGCCCGAAGGGTCGTCAGCCGAGACGAAATATGCTGCGCGTTCTTCGCTTGAATATGCCCGGCATGTCCTGCGCTCCGCCCACTTGCCTCTTTCGCCTCGGCTGACGATCTTGCGGACTCATTACTATTGGGTCCGGACCCTAAAGAGCATGTTCAGTCGAAGTGTACGCGGTTCGGCGTGAAGAACACCGCGAGAAACAAAAGACAATAGAGCGCGTTCGCGATGCCGTGAAAAGTGAGCGTGATCTAGACGCGCCCCAGGCGCTCGGTCATCTCCTTTTCGCGCCGGCGTTGCACGGAAGAGGGAATTCGCATCGCCTCGCGGTACTTCGCTACCGTTCGGCGCGCAATGTCGATGCCGTCGCTTTTCAGCCGTTCCACGATTTTGTCGTCCGACAAGATCGCGCGTGAGGTTTCTGCGTCGATGAGTTGCTTGATACGGAAGCGAACCGCCTCCGAAGAGTGCGCTTCTCCATCGTCGGCATTGGCAATTGCCGATGTGAAGAAGTACTTCAATTCGAAGATGCCACGGGGTGATGAGATGTATTTGTTCGAGGTCACGCGTGAAACCGTCGACTCATGCATGCTTATGGCATCTGCGACGGTCTTTAGATTAAGCGGCCGGAGATGCTGCACGCCATGGCTGAAGAAACCATCCTGTTGGCGCACGATCTCTTCTGCAACGCGCAGAATAGTACGGGCGCGTTGGTCAAGGCTTTTCACCAGCCAGTTGGCCGTTTGCAGGCATTCCAGCAGGTAGCCTTTGTCTTTGTCTGAAGCGGTTTTGGTCGAAACGCGCGTGTAATATGATCGGTTGACCAGAACGCGCGGCAACGTATCGGAATTGAGTTCCACGAGCCAGCTGCCATCCTGCGCGGGCCGCACGAAGACGTCAGGCACCACGGGCTGAACCTGCACCGATCCGAAGCCAAGACCTGGCTTCGGGTTAAGCCCCTTGATCTCCTGGATCATCTCCGACAACTCATCCATGTCGACACCGACGGCACGGCGAAGACCAGACAGGTCGCGTTTGGCAAGCATATGCAAGTTGTCAAGCAAGGCAGCAATAACCGGATCATAACGGTTTTGCTCTTTGAGCTGCAGCGCGAGGCATTCACTGAGTGAACGCGCAAAAACTCCTGGCGGATCGAGCGTCTGCAGCTTCTTCAGGACTGCTGAGACCATGTCTTCGCTCGCGCCAAGTCGCTCAGAAAGATGGTCAAGGTCAGAAGAGATGTAGCCAGCCTCGTCAACCAGATCGACCATGTATTGGCCAACGATACGCTCTGCGGGGTTTTCCAATACCAGCGGAAGCTGTGCTGCAAGATGGTCCTTCAATGACAGGTCTGCTGAAACATACGCCTCCAGATTGGAGTCCTCGCCGCCAAACCCGTTGTCGCGAGACTTGACGCCGGCCCAGCCTGCAGCGCCTAGGTCGCTTCCTGCTGTGTCGGGGTAGACGTTGTCATATTCGGTATCGAACGCCGTTTCGGGGTCGGGTGATGTCTTGGCCATGTCAAGCCAGGCTTCATCAGAGGCGGTATCGGAACTCTCCGAACTATTAACGCTTTCACCGTTGAGCTCTTCGTTAGAGGAGCGGGCCTCGCCACCTGCACCCTCCGACGGCTCCCTTTCGCCATCGTTACCCCGATCTGACGACGCATCGTCACTTGGCGGACCATCACCCGCTTCGGCATGTTCCAAAAGCGGGTTGCGTTCCAATTCGGTCTCAACGAATTGCGAAAGTTCAATGTTGGATAGCTGAAGCAATCGAATGGCTTGCTGCAGCTGTGGTGTCATCACCAGCTGCTGGCTCTGCCTTATTTCGAGCTTCGTGGTAAGCGCCATCCTTGGGGGCCTTTTACGCCGGTTCTTCTTTGTCCGGTATAATCAACGCTCGTTAACGAACATATCTCCGAGGTACACGCGGCGCACATCTTCGTTGGCTATGATTTCCTGAGGGTTACCGTGTGTCAGAACTTGACCATCATATATGATGTAGGCCCGGTCGATAAGCGCCAGGGTTTCCCGAACGTTGTGATCTGTGATGAGAACGCCGATCCCCCGATCGGTCAAGTGCCGGACGAGTTCTTGGATATCGCCCACTGCAATTGGATCGATCCCGGCAAATGGCTCATCAAGAAGCACAAACGACGGGTTGGAGGCTAGCGCTCTTGCAATTTCGCAACGGCGGCGTTCGCCGCCTGAAAGCGCGATTGAGGGGGATTTCCTAAGCCGTGTGATCTGAAATTCATCGAGCAGGCTTTCCAGCTTGTCCTTTCGCGCGTGTTTATCCGGTTCGGCAATTTCCAGAACGGCCATGATGTTCTGTTCCACGCTCAAGCCACGAAAGATCGAAGCTTCCTGCGGCAGGTAGCCAATCCCCAGCCGTGCACGCTGGTACATCGGCATTTGCGTGACATCGACCCCATCGAGCGTGATGGTCCCATCATCGGCGGGCACAAGCCCTGTAATCATATAGAAGACGGTCGTTTTGCCGGCACCGTTGGGACCCAGCAGGCCGATTGATTCACCGCGTCCCACGGTCAGGCTGACACCACGTACAACAGTGCGCTTCTTGTAGGCTTTCTTGACGCCGTGAATTGAAAGGTAGCCCGGCCCATCAACAGTGTCGTCGTAGAAGTCGGAGCTTCCAAACGCGTCTGGCACCCCTGAAGCCGGCATCGGCATGTTGCGACCGGTGGCTGCGTAGGGCGCATAAGGTGCCGAACCGTGAGCAACGTCATGTTGCTGCAATCCTGTCTCGTGGCGCAGGAGACCGGGTTGGCCCTGGACGGCAGCAGCTTTTGGTTTCTGAAACAGCTTTTTCAGCACGTCATATTCCGGTCGATGCAACCCGTCGGGATTGCGGGTGGTTGCGAGCATGCCGTTTCCAGCACCAATTGCCGCAAAGTGTCCAATACTAACGCTATAACAGGATGGCGCGATGTTGTTCAAAACAACGTGGGAGCGATG
>JBKEAX010000188.1:0-18164 GCA_047972825.1 Hyphomicrobiaceae bacterium
GTTCACCTGAGTTTTTGTCGCGCCAACTCTCAGACGTCGCGACCCGTAGATTGGCGATCTTGCGCCCGTCCTGGGTGTGGCGGATTTCCGGGTCACGCCCGAGGTTTCCCACCAGGATGACTTTGTTGACCGAACCAGCCATATTAAACTCCTTCGCCTCACTGCGCCCGCCGCGGAAAGCTGTCCGCTAGATCGCGGTCACATTTCACGGAATCGAGAACGCGATCTATTTTTTGTTTCTCGCCATGTTCTTCACGCCGAACCGCGCACACTTCGGCTGAACATGCTCTAGCCTGCGGCACAGATATCGCCGCAGAGAATCTATGCCGACCCTACCCCGCACACCGTCGCATGGCTCGCAAGGAACGCCGCAATTGGCGGCTTGTCCACGGCTTTATTGCACTCTTTGAACTCTCACCGCCGCTGTCCAGTCCAAATGGAAGCACTCCATGCTGTGGCAAAACATATGGGTAGACCGTGCCGGAACACGATCCTGCACGGTCTGTTTGTTCCTATTATGTTCCATCTGATTTGCATTGTCCAGCAGTGGATTGCGGCCTCAGGCCATCAGTTCCCACTGCCAAGGGTGCCGACGCTCCGCGGGAGCGCGGTCCCAGTATCGGCCGCTTGATCGATTGCCGCTGAAAGCTCCTGCACAGCACTTTGGTCGACGGTCTTGCCAGCTGGGCAAGCACCACCCACGAGTTGCAGATAAATCGTTCGCATGTCGCCACGAAAGAACTCAGACTTGGCACGGCGCACGATACCCGTCGCGACTGCCCCATCGGCCCAACTTTGGCGGCACATCATGCTTACCAGATAGCTGGTCAATTGCGCGGGGAAGCTGGTATCCACCGCGCCATCAGGCATCGGCATGGCTAGGCGGTGCCACGTTGCAAGCGCATCGCTCCCATTCCAACGTTCCCCCACTTGTTCATCGAGTAACGGTGCCAATGTCTCGATGACGGGTTTGGTTTGTTTGCTGTGGCGGGGCAATTCACCAATCATCTGTTGAAGTGTCTTGCGCTCCTCGGCTGACAGCGGCTTGATCTGCAGGTCGCCGAAATCGGCAAGCGTCGTTGCCGCAACATCAGGCGGCGACGTGGCCCAGATCTCGGCATAGCGCAGGTCCGCGGCTTCAAGCTTTGCACTCGTCATATCCGCGCCAAAGAGCTTGGCAAGTTCCATGTCGGCGCCATCGAGCACGCTTTGGCGCAAGTCAGCGGCATGCAGATTGGTCATATAGAGCTTGGCGCCCTGCAAAGAGGCCTGTAGCAGATCGGTCGCCTCAAGGTGCGCAAAAGATAGATCAGCGCCTTGCATTTCCGCCAGGCCAAAGCTGGCGCCCTGCGCACGCACGCCGTAGAAATACGCCTTTCGCAAATTAGCCTGACTGAAGTTGGCACCGTACAAGGCGGCCTGATCCAGGTTGGCGTTGTCGAGTTTGGCCAAGCCCAAATCCGAATCAGTCAGATCTATGCCGGTCAGGTCTGCGCCACTGAGCAGAGCCTTGGTAAAATCTGCATTGCGGGCAATCGTGCATTTTGCTGTTTTCCGATTGGACGTCCGCTTGAATTCATCTGGATTCGCGCAGTTCATGCGCGCGCCTGTCAAATTGGTACCAATGAGGCTCGCCGACGAGAGATTGGCGTTCGTCAGGTCAGCCTGCTGCAGATCCGAACGGTCAAATTTGGCGTAGCTGAGGTCACGTCCGCGCAGCGAGATGGTGGGCTCGCCGGGGCTAACGTCCTTGTCGGGAACCAGGTCCACATCGGTCACGATCAAGTGGTTGGTGAACAACCTGATTGGTCCGTTGGCGGTGCTGGCTCCGATGAACGGCAGGCTGATACTACCGGCGAGTTTCTGGTCGCCCTGGCTACCCATGATCAGATATGCGCGCCGTACCTTATCGAGTGTTTCGCCTGGAATGGTCGCTGCAAAGAACGACAGACCCGCAACGATCGCCATGACGGCGGCCGTCAGACCAAAGCTGATGGGATACATAGCGGTTGTGCGAACAAATGCCTGCCAAAACGAGGTATCCGCCCGCAACAGGAAGATACCGATCAGGACCAGAACGGTCATGTCCACCAACAGGACGATGCGGTGCGACCATGTGATGGCCAAGTCGTGATACGGTAGGAACACGGCCTGGATATAAAGGATAAGCACGATGGGAAGTACCGCCAGTGTCAGCCAGCTCATCATGTGCAGGAAACCGCTCATCACGGTGGAACGGTCCGGCCCCGAGAGCCCCTGGCAGAAAAAGAAGTTGTGCAATTCCAGTCGCAACGGGTGGCAGCGGCGATTGCTCGTTTCAAGCATGCGTACGGCGTGATCGAACTCCAAAGTCTTGCGCGCCAATAACACGAGCTGCGAAATGACCCCCAGATGCAGCAGAACCAGTACGATTGGGGCAAACTGGAAGAACTGCGTGAGCTGAATGGGCACGTCCATCATCGGCAGCTTTACCGGTGTGTCCAGCAACAGGTCACGATGTGTTACGCCAGCCACCGCAACCATCAGATAAATCATCACGATCAGGAATATGATCCACGCGCGATGTGCGGTCTCGCTTGATGAATTGACCGCTTCCAGCAAGCTGTACGGATTGACTGGCGTGTCAGTATCAACAACGCCACGCGCCTGATCGGCCATGCGGAATAACTCCCTAGGGTCCAGACCCAATAGTAATGAGGCCGGCCCTTAATATACCTCCCGTAGACAACGCCTCACCATAGCGGAGAAAGTGTGGCCGGGTCACGCGGGTTGAGCCGCCTGGGCGTGTGTGCCGCCAACAGTTGCATATGGCCTTCTGGTTCAGCCCCTTGGGTTCAATGCCTGGCAAAGGGCAGGCAAACGACCAGGACTGGTCAGTTTTTCCTCATGCGACCTACGGTGCAGCCTTGACCTTGGCTTTGCGAACGTTCATCCAAACGTTTTACATGGTTAACTTCCCAGTTCTTCTCTCGACTTGTCGCGTCGCCAAAGTGGGTCAACGGACCACCCAACGAACTTGCACACATGGAAAGCGCCAGATGCCGCAATACGATTGCACGAAATGCCCCGGATACTGCTGCTCCTACCCGCTCATTGCCCTTGAAAAGCGTGATGTAGAGCGCCTGGCAAAGCACCACGACATGAAGTTCGAAGAAGCCCGCAAGGCGTTCACCCGCGAGGCCCATGGCAGCAAATACGCCATGCGGCGCAAGAAAGATGATCTCTACGGCAAAATTTGCCGGTTCTTCGACACGAAAAAGCGGCGCTGCACCATCTACAAGGCGCGTCCGGCGGTTTGCCGGTCATTTCCCGGCGACGGCAAATGTGGCTACTACGAATTCCTGAAGTTCGAGCGCCGCGCTCAGGACGACAAAGAGTTCGTTGCCTTGACGGACCACAGCGAAAATTAATGTCGGTGCACACAGAGCGATACGACAGTCACACTGCCGCCTCGTTGGGCTGCTTGCTCAAGGCCACGTTGAGGTTATGAAGGTGCGCCATGATTACGCTTTACGCATTTGGGCCCAATTTTGGGCTACCTGATGCAAGCCCATTCTGCATGAAGGTTCTGGTCCTGTTGCGAATGGCCGGTCTTGACCACACGTTCAAGCCCTGCGATCTGCGCAAGGCTCCGAAGGGCAAAGGTCCCTACATCACAGACGACGGCGTCACCATCGCCGATTCCACGTTTATCCGATGGCACCTTGAAAAGAAGCATGGAGCCGACTTTGACGCTGGGCTCAATGCACGGCAGCGCGCCGAGGCCTGGGCCTTCGAGAAACTTTGCGAAGATAACCTTTATTGGGCGGTCGTTAGCGAGCGGTGGTTGATCGACGAAAATTTCAACGCTGGCCCGCGTGCGTTTTTCAACGCCGTCCCGGCACCAATGCGACCGATGGTTTCTGCCGTGGTTCGCAGACAAATCCGCCGTGCTCTCCACGGTCAGGGGCTTGGCCGGCACTCGCGCGAGGAACGCATCGAGATAGCGCGCCGCGGCATTGACGCGCTTTCCGACAAGCTCGGCGAAAATGCCTTCTTCATGGGCGATAAACCCACCAGTGTCGATGCTATCGTCTTCTCCACGGTTGCGGGATACCTGCCTGAAGTGTTTCAAACAGAACTCAAGGCGATGGTTCGCCGTCACGACAACCTGATGGCCTACCATGACCGATGCATGTCGAAGTGGTTCCCGAAATTTTCTGCAGCATCAGGATCTGCAGCATCGGGAAATGCGTAAAGCGAAAGCGCCAACTACAGCACTCCCTTCCCCTACTTGACCTTCCGGAGCCGTCTCTGGTCGCGCCACGTCACACGGTAAAGATCAAAGCGCCGGTCATGGAGGTTGCGTGTTGTGCCCGCACCGCGCGCTGCCCTCAGGTCCGCGATATTGAGATCCGCAAACGCGATCGTCTCGGTATTGGCTGCTGTATCCGCGGCAATCCCATCACGCGCGAAGGCAAAATCACACGGTGTCAGGATGCAGCTTTCAGCGTAGTGGATGTCCATGTTCTCCACGTTCGGCAGGTTGCCGACGACGCCTGATAACACGACATAGACCTGGTTCTCGATCGCTCGTGCATGGCAACAGTAGCGAACGCGAAGGAAGCCGCGCCGCTCATCGGTACAAAACGGAACGAATAGAATTGTCGCGCCCTGATCGACCAGATGACGCGCCATTTCGGGAAACTCTGAATCATAGCAGATCATCACCCCGATCGGGCCGCAATCGGTATTGATGACTTCAGCGCGCGTGCCACCCTTGATGTTCCACCAATAGGATTCCGACGGCGTTGGGTGGATCTTCTCCTGCGCATGCACGGAACCATCGCGCAAGAACACGTAGCAAACGTTCTTGATATCGCCGCTGTCTTCAATGATCGGATGCGTTCCGCCGATGATATTGATGTTGTAGGATACGGCAAAGCCGCTCATGAACTTGATGAACCAGTCGGTATAATCAGCAACGCGCTCCACGCCCTCCTTGGGTTGCATCGGCTTGTCTTCAAGCGACAGAAGCTGCAGGGTTATGTTCTCGGGAAAAACAATAAAATCGGACCTGTAATCGGAGGCAACGTCGACGAAATATTCGATCTGCTTGCGAAATTCGCTCTTGTCCTGCAATCCGCGCATCTGGAACTGTACGGTGGCCACGCGAACGGTCTGCTGCGGCGCCAGCCGGTCATTGCGCTCGTGTTCATCACTCTGGTAACGCGGATTGCGCCACACCATGTGCGTAGCGTTGCCGACAGAAGGCTGGTCTTCCAGGTCGTAATCTTCCAGCACACCAATTGGTTCAAAACCGTTCGACAAATGGAACGAGATGGTCTGGTCCCTGACCTCCCGGTTCTGGACGGCACGCACATAGTCCATAGGATCGGGAAACTGCCGCCGTTTGCGCATGTAGCCAGGCATGCGGCCACCAAAAACAATACCCTTCAGGCCCCACTCCTCGCACAAATTGCGGCGCGCGGTATAAAGCCGCTGACCAATGCGCAAGCGCCGGTAGGCTGGATCGACAGCGACCTCCATCCCATAAAGATAATCACCATCGGCTTCGTGTCGGGCGGCAAAACCATTGCCCGTGATTTCGTCCCAGGTATGCGGTTTCAGGGCGCTCTTGCCTGAAATAATGAAGGTCGCGCAATGGCCAACAATCTTGCCGTCATACTCGGCCACGAATTGGCCTTCGGAAAAGTTATTAATCTGACCACGGACCATGCGTGACGTAAGCGATGGATTGGGGGCATAGACCCGCCGCCCGAGTTCCACGATTGCCTGAACGTCAGCCAGCTTGGCGCGTCGAACGATCAGCTTGGCTTTGGCGACCGGCTGGGATGGCGCTGCTTTTTCAGCTGGCGTATCGCTGCCCGCCTTTGCTGGGGATGCCTTGGAGGCGTCCTGGCGTTTTCCAGCCGTACGCTTGCGCTCGCCCTGGTCCAGAGCCATGAAATCTTCTCCTTAATTCTCAATGCTTTAATCTATATTCCAGCTCATTGCGAGGATCCAGAGTATACCCACATTGAGGACTTTGAGCATGAGCGGCATTTGGCCACCCGATTGCCGGCCAGCGCCCAACCCGGTACCTACATGAGGAACCGGACAGGAAGACCATGAGCAAGCAAAAGAAGTCTCTACGCAACGCGGCCCAATCGGATCTCATGAAGACGATCCACGTTCAAGGCGCGCGCGAACACAACTTGAAAAACGTCAACCTTGAGATCCCGCGCGATGCCCTGGTTGTGTTTACCGGACTATCGGGTTCCGGCAAATCGTCGCTGGCCTTTGACACGATCTACGCCGAGGGCCAACGCCGTTACGTCGAGAGCCTTTCGGCTTACGCACGCCAGTTCCTGGAAATGATGCAAAAGCCGGATGTTGACCACATCGACGGTTTGTCGCCAGCCATTTCCATCGAACAAAAGACAACTTCGAAGAACCCGCGCTCCACTGTCGGCACGGTCACGGAAATCTACGATTATCTGCGTCTGCTGTTCGCGCGCGTCGGGGTGCCCTATTCACCCGCCACCGGCCTGCCCATCGAGAGCCAGACGGTCAGCCAGATGGTTGACCGCGTGTTGGAGCTTGAAGATGGCACGCGCCTATATTTGCTCGCACCGATAGCTCGTGGCCGGAAGGGTGAGTTCAGGAAGGAGCTGGCGGAACTTCAAAAGAAGGGCTTCCAGCGCGTCAAGGTCGATGGCGAATTTTATGAAATTCCCGACGCACCAAAACTCGACAAGAAGTTCAAACACGACATCGACGTCGTCATCGACCGTATTGTCGTCCGCAAGGACGTGGCAACGCGGCTAGCCGATAGTTTTGAAACGGCGCTGGGCTTGTCGGACGGTCTTGCCTATGTGGAATTCGCTGACAAACCGCTGCCGAAGTCGGAAACCAAGGGCGCCAACAAGTCCAAGAACGATACGCATGAACGCATAACATTCTCAGCTCGCTTTGCCTGCCCGGTCTCCGGCTTCACCATCGACGAAATCGAACCGCGGCTGTTTTCCTTCAATGCGCCCGCAGGCGCATGCCCGACCTGTGATGGTCTCGGCACCGAGCTGCAGTTCGAACCGGATCTCGTCGTGCCGGATGGTTCACTTTCACTACGCGACGGCGCCGTCTATCCGTGGGCGAAGACGGGTGCGACATCTCCCTACTACGAGCAGACCCTGGAAAGCCTGGCCAAGCACTACAAAGTGAAGATGGAGACACCTTGGGAGCGCCTGCCCAAACATGTGCAACTGGCAATTCTATTTGGCTCCGGCGACGAAGAGGTGAAATTCACCTACTTCGATGGCGTGCGCGACTATGACACTGTCAAACCGTTCGAAGGCGTTATCGGCAATATCGAGCGCCGCTGGCGGGAGACCGATTCTGACTGGGTTCGTGATGAACTTTCCCGCTACCAGGGCTCACACCCTTGCGAGGCCTGCAACGGATACCGGCTGAAACCGCAGGCACTTGCTGTCAAGGTCGGTGGCAAGCACATCGGCGAAGTCACAGACATGTCGATCCGCACTGCCAACGATTGGTTTGAAGAGCTGCCCAAAACCTTTACCAGGCAACAATCCGAAATTGCCACCCGCATCCTCAAGGAGATTACCGAGCGGTTGAGGTTTCTGAATGACGTAGGCCTTGAATACCTGACACTGTCGCGCTCATCGGGCACGCTGTCGGGTGGTGAAAGCCAACGCATTCGTCTTGCCTCACAGATCGGGTCGGGCCTCACTGGCGTGCTCTATGTTCTTGATGAGCCATCAATCGGGTTGCATCAGCGTGACAATGACCGTCTGCTGGGCACGCTGCGCCACCTGCGCGATCTTGGCAATACCGTCATCGTCGTCGAACATGACGAGGACGCGGTACTCACCGCTGACCATGTTGTCGACATCGGCCCAGGCGCAGGTGTGCATGGCGGCGAAGTTGTCGCCCAGGGTTCACCCGACGATATCATGGCCAACCCCGATAGCCTGACCGGGCAATATTTGTCCGGAGCCCGCCAGATCCCGTTGCCAACAACACGCCGCACGCAGCAAAAGGGCAAGGCACTTACTGTTGTCGGAGCACGCTCCAACAACCTCAAGAATGTCACGGCCGAAATTCCGCTCGGGCTTCTCACCTGCATCACTGGTGTTTCAGGCGGCGGCAAGTCGACATTGCTCATCGACACGATCTACAAGGCCGTCGCCCGCCGCCTCAACAACGCACGTGAACATCCTGGCGAGCACGACAAGATCCTCGGGCTCGAACACCTCGACAAGGTGATCGATATTGACCAGTCGCCGATCGGACGCACGCCGCGCTCCAACCCGGCCACCTATACGGGCGCTTTCACACCCATTCGCGAATGGTTTGCTGGCCTGCCCGAAGCCAAGACACGCGGCTATGCTCCGGGCCGCTTCTCCTTCAACGTCAAGGGTGGGCGCTGCGAAGCCTGCCAGGGTGACGGTGTCATCAAGATCGAGATGCACTTCCTGCCCGACGTCTACGTGACCTGCGATGTCTGCAAGGGCAAGCGCTACAACCGCGAGACGTTGGACGTGAAGTTCCGCGACAAGTCGATTGCCGATGTGCTCGACATGACGGTGGAGGAAGGCGCGAGCTTCTTCAAGGCCGTGCCGCCGATCCGTGACAAACTGGAGACGCTCGCACGGGTCGGCTTGGGTTACATTAAAATCGGCCAGCAGGCGACGACGTTGTCGGGCGGCGAAGCGCAACGCATCAAGCTGGCCAAGGAACTGTCACGCCGCGCCACCGGTCGCACACTTTACATTCTGGATGAACCGACCACCGGCTTGCACTTCCACGACGTCGCAAAACTCCTGGAGGTGCTGCACGAGTTGGCTGATGCGGGCAACACCGTCGTTGTCATCGAGCACAATCTTGAGGTCATCAAGACCGCGGATTGGGTGATCGACCTGGGCCCCGAAGGCGGCGATGGTGGCGGCGAGATTGTTGTCGCCGGTACGCCCGAAGACGTCGCCGCATGCAAGGCGAGCTATACAGGCTCCTACTTGAAACAACTCCTCGGCCGCCGGGCCAAGAGCACAAACAGCGCCAACACTACGAAAGCGGTTAAGGCGCCGGCCAAGTCAAAGACTGCTCGCAAAACCACAGTTACCAAAGGCAACAGCCGTCGCAACAAAAAAAAACAAGCGGCGGAATGAATGTTCCAATGCAGCAGGTGGTCAAGATGGAAAATACATACAACATAGAATGCAATTCAAAATCATGACGCGCGGAATATGAATATATTTAAGCAATAACGAGAAAGATACGCTCGTATCACCAAGCGTTTCATACATGAATTGCTGATCTAATGCCCCCAGGTCATTGCAACAGGCGCGATCGGGGCAAAGAGTCGTGAATTCGATACTTCAGAAAAGGTCTCTTCGTTTCTGGGTTTCGTCAACGATGGCAATCGCGTTGCTACCCCTGGCGATCTCTGCATTCATCGGATTTCACTTCTTGAATAGCGGCGTCATCCATTCCTACAGGGACGTTTCGCAGAGGCTGCACGCACAAATCGCTCCATTGCAGATCCTGCGACTTGAAGTACATGAAGCAATCGTGCCTGTTGATGAGTTTCTGGAAGATGGCGACCCGGCACACCAGGCTGCCTACCGCACCACGCGAAACAACGTGGAAGATCATTTTGCACGCCTGCTTAAGAACATGGATGGTGTTCCCAACGTCAAGTCACTTCTTTCTCGCGCCCGCGCCGACTGGTCGGACGCAGACAAACACGCAATGGAAATACTGAACTCCTTCGAGAAACGGGGGACACCTCAAATCACGTCAGCAATATTGCGCTTCCATAGTGAAATCACAGCGACGGTGGACAAGCTTCAAACGGGTTACATGCAAATCAATGCGTCCGTGGACAAGGATTTCCGAAAAGCCGATTTATATTACGAAAGAACACTTTGGATTATCGGCATCTCCATCGGCGTCTCGCTATGCGCAATCATCATCAGTGTCACCCTTGTCAGCCGCATGCTTGCCGCCAGCGTTGACAGGCTGGTCGAAGGTGCCACGAGAATTGCCGATGGCGACCGGAACCATCGCATCGAGGTGACAATACCTCCCGAACTCAGTCGCGTAGCCGATGAGTTCAATCATATGATCAGCCGCATCAAGGATACAGAGGAAGAACTTGAGCAACTGGCACGTCGCGACTCCCTCACCGGGCTGCCTAATCGGCGCGAGTTCGACGAAGCCCTCGATGAAATGTACGCTTGCATTGAGCGCCACTTTCACACATGGGCGGTACTTGCTATTGATATTGACCATTTCAAAAACATCAATGACAATCACGGGCATGCCGCCGGTGACGCCGTTCTCAAGTCGGTCTCGCAGACCATGCGTGCCAACCTGCGCCCCTATGACAAGTTGTTCCGCACTGGCGGAGAAGAATTCACAGCCCTTCTGCCCGAAACGGATGAGAGCACCGCATGCTACGTGGCTGAACGTTTGCGCGAGGCAATCGCGTCAAACACAGTCGAATTCATCGACAATAAAATTAGTATCACGGTAAGTATTGGCATCGCTGTCGCCGCGCCAGGCCACTCGATGCGAAACGTGCTTCATACTGCTGACACGGCACTGTACGAAGCCAAAGAAAATGGGCGCAACCAGGTCTTTGCAGGCAAGCCGCACGCCAAAAAGGCATTGGTCGCTGTGTAGGGTCCGGACCCAGTCACGTGGCAGAACGGGCGGTGTTGAATAAAAGCAATTGCTCATCAAATTTGGTCCCCCTTAGCGGGGGCGGTGTGGAGTGAGAGAGCAAACCCTGCACTCTCAAGGAATGCCAATCAGTTTGTGGGTCTGCAACGAAAGGCGCCATTCAGGGTTGGCCTTGACGTAGGCGATCGCAGCAGCGGTATTGTCTTTCGCATTTGACCCATCCATCGGCTGCAGAAATCGGAACTGGAAGTCCAAATCGAAACAGTCTTCAGGTGACAGCCCGTCCTGCGGATAGACCAGCTTCAGTTCGTCCCCGCTCCGCTGCACCAGCTTGGTGCCAGCCTTCGGGCTGACACAGATCCAATCGATCGCGCGGGGAACCTTGATCGTTCCGTTGGTTTCGATGGCCACCTCGAAACCTTCGTCGTGCAAGGCCGTGATGAGCGGCAAATCGACCTGCAGCATCGGCTCACCACCGGTCAGCACGACCAGAGACGGAGCGACACCATCGCCTGCACCATCCGCCTCGCCGTCATCAACGGCTTCGGTGATGGCGGCAACAAGATCATCAGGCCGTTTGAACTTCCCGCCACCTGTCCCGTTCGTGCCGACAAAGTCGGTGTCACAAAATATGCACGCGGCTGAGGCCCTGTCCGCCTCCACGCCCGACCACAAGTTGCAGCCCGCAAACCGGCAGAAGATGGCCGCCCGCCCGGCGTTGGCGCCCTCCCCTTGCAGCGTGTAGAAAATCTCCTTGACCTGATACATATCGTGCCGTCGTTGTTGACCATTGGAGAGCCTATAATTCGAAGTCCGCCATAAGTCACGGGGGGCGCGCTCAGGCGGCAAAGCGAGGAACGTCTTGCAAGCCACAAAACAGAGCTGGAAATGCGAACCGTTCGCGACTGGCGAGCCGGTGCCATACACGGCCAGGTTCTCAAAACCCGAAATGGAGCGGATCGCGGCAGGCCTCGTGCCCGAGATGATGGAAGATAAATGGTTCATCTATTACGAGGCGCCATTTCTCCATTTGCATCGGAGTTGGTCGGGCCAAGCCGTATATCGGGTTGAATTTATACAGACTCAGGATGGCGCGAGCGTTGCCCAGGCGCTGCGAACCTGTAGCGATGACGAAGACATCAACCTGCCCTACGAAGCCGTGCTTCTGGATTTCCTGATCAGCAATCTGCTGCTTGGCGCCAACAAGCCATTTCCCTTGCCGGCAGATGCCGCAGACACGCCGCAAGGCTTATACCAGCACGTCATCTCAGGAACCGGGTTTCACGAGGTTCCGTTCATGCCAGATCGAGGTTTTCGTTACTACGATCTCGTCATGGTCACATTCGTGACGGTGCTTATATGTTCCAACCTGATCGGGCCGGCGAAGATTGCCACCGTCGATCTTCCTGTGATCGGCAGCTTCGTCTTTGGTGCGGGCGTTTTATTCTTCCCGATTTCCTACATATTTGGCGACGTACTAACGGAAGTCTACGGCTACGCCAGAGCGCGCAAGGTGATCTGGGCGGGGTTCGCAGCGCTTTTTTTCGCCAGCATCATGGCGGCAATCGTTGTTGCATTGCCGCCGGCTTCCTTCTGGCAGCACCAGGCCGCCTATGAAGTTGCATTCGGCAACACCTGGCGGATCGTTGGTGCGTCCATGATTGCCTATTTCTGCGGCGAGTTCGTCAATTCCTACGTCCTCGCCAAAATGAAAATCTGGACAGAAGGTAAGTGGCTGTGGACACGAACCATTGGCTCGACGGTGTTTGGTGAGGCTGTCGACAGCACGCTGTTTTATCCGCTTGCGTTCTACAATTCAGGTATCATTCCCAATGAAGCGTTGCCGCAAGTGATGCTGGCACAGTTCGTTTTGAAGACGCTGGTGGAAGTCGTCTTCACGCCAATGACCTACAAGATTGTTGGTTTCCTGAAGCGCGCAGAAGGCGTGGACCACTATGACCGCGACACCGACTTCACACCGTTCTCGATGAAGACGGACTGACAGGGCTGTCAGAGTTGAGAAGCTGTACTTGTGGGCGTGAAATCACTGCTACGCTTCTCGATGCTGAAATGCTGGACGCAGCACCACGTTCAGTGCGTCACGACAAGGCAGTCATAGCCTGATCCGCGCATGGTCTTGCACAGCTTGTCGGGTTCCGTTGTTGATGCATATGGTCCGACATTAACGCGGTAGAATGTCCCCATGCTACCAAATACCGCTTCCTGCACATCAAGAGTGCGGCCGTCAATCTGATTGCCATGTTCTGAGGTGAACCTCTGCGCCAAGCGCTCTGCCTCCGCGCGCGACCGCACCGCGCCGACTTGCAATTTGTATTTGCCCTTGTGCTTCGCCGTCGTTTTGCTGGCTGCTGGTGCTGCCGTATTTGACGGCTCACGCGCCAATGCAGCCGTGCGCTGCTGAGCGGGCTGTGCCTTCTTTCTGGCGGCCGATGAAGCAGCCCGGCCAGATTGAACTTCGGTGCCCGACGACCATGAAGATACCGCGGAAGATCCTGTTGTCGTATCAGCCGATTGAGCCGGAACATTCTCTGTCTGGGAGGATGCCGCCTGCTGGTTTGAGCCGCCAGAGAACAGATTTCCAAAAAAGCTGCCAATGCCGCCGAGTGGATTGCTGCTTTGTCCTGATGGCTCAGGCGTCTCTGCAGGCGCCGCCGCCGACGACGGTGTTGCTGCCGGACGGGCTGCCGCGGCTGCTGGCCCGCCTGATGAAGGCTTGGCCGCCTGGGCAGCAGGCTCCGACGAGGTCAGCGCCGCCGTGGTAATGCCGCCGCTTGAACTGTCCGTAGGGGGCTGAGAAACCGAGGCCTCACGCATCGCCGGAGCACCGGGATCTGCAATACCGGCGGCCTTGTAGGCTGCTGTGCGATTTGAGAGCGCATCGGCGCGCTCCTTGCCATCAAGGCCGTCCTTCAACCACAGCGCATTTGTCAGATCGGAAATGGCCAGCGCAGCGCGTCCCTGGCGACGATAGGCTAGCCCGCGATAATAAAGCGCGCGCGCGGTATCTTTGGTGCTAAGCCCGCCGCTCGACAATGCGGAGCTGCAAGCACCGACAGCGCGCGCAAATGCATTTTTCTCGTATGCAGCGATACCACGTTTCAGTGCCTGTTCGCCTTTGCTCATCGGCCCAGTACGCGGTGGCGAGGCTGCCTCCGTGTCCGTCGGCGCGGCAAAGGCACCTGCAGGTACAAATCCCGAAATCAATAGCGCAAGTATTGCAACGGACGCGCCTGTCGTCAGGTTTGCACGTTTATGTCTCGCATGGGTCATGTTGTTCGGCCCCTGCCCCGTTTTTTGTTTGACCGCCCCTGGTCATCAAAGCCATCAGACTGGCATTTCACCCCTGGCGGGCTCCGTGTACGCCTCGCGTCCAGCGTTTCGCGAACTCGCGCCACGCCCAGCCCCGTCGACAGGTGTTCCACCACAGGTCACACTGGCTTCAAACCGCCTGCGAATGCCGACTCGAACCCTAAGTCAAGCAGCTACCGGAGGCAATTCCATGGCCGCTCCAAGGTCTGGAGAACCGCATATTCCAGGTCAATTTAAACCGGAAATCAGGCCCGACAGACAATTATTATGGTCATTGAAGACCTATTCGACGGTAACGGATTTCGCCAGATTGCGGGGCTGGTCGACGTCGGTGCCCATTTGTATGGCCGTATGATAGGCGATCAACTGGATCGGCACTGCGTAGATGATCGGATTGGTGAAGTCGTGCGCATCAGGCATTTTGATATGTGCGGTTAACGGACAACCAGCCGCATCTGCCTCGGCATTTGAAATCATCACGATTTGTCCGCCGCGGGCTGCTACTTCCTGCATATTCGATATGGTCTTATCAAATAGCCCATCAATCGGCGCTACGATGATCACCGGGACGTTTTCGTCGACAAGCGCGATAGGGCCATGCTTGAGCTCTCCTGCAGCATAGCCTTCCGCATGCAGGTAGGAAATTTCCTTGAGCTTCAACGCACCTTCCATTGCAAGCGGGAACGATACGCCACGGCCCAGGTAAAGGACGTCATTCGACTTGGCCAATTGATGCGCCAGGCTCTCGTATTGTGATTCATCGAACAGCTGGTCGGCGATCTGGCGCGGCACCTCCATCAGTTCCTTGACGAGTGTGCGTTCTGTTGCTTCGTCAATGGTGCCACGCGCCCGCCCCAACGCCAATGCAAAGCAGGCAAGTGCGGTCAACTGACAGGTAAAAGCCTTGGTGGATGCGACGCCAATCTCCGGCCCCGCAAGCGTCGGCAGCACCACGTCACTTTCGCGCGCGATTGTAGATGTGCGGACATTGACGACAGATGCAATGCGCTGGCCCTGCTCCTTGCAATAACGGAGCGTTGCAAGCGTATCGGCAGTTTCGCCGGACTGCGATACGAAAATGGCAAGCCCGCCTTCTGGCAATGGCGCTTCGCGGTAGCGCAATTCCGAAGCGATGTCGATTTCGACGGGCACGCGCGCGTAGCGCTCGATCCAATACTTGGCGACTAATCCAGCGTAATAGGCCGTACCGCACGCAGAGATGGTGACACGCGGCACAGAGGATAGATCAATGCCGATGTCAGGCAGGTGAATGCGGCCCTCCGCCATGTCGAGGTAGTGCGCCAGCGTATGGCTAATGACTTCTGGCTGTTCGTGGATCTCCTTGGCCATGAAATGGCGGTGGTTACCCTTGTCAACCAATAGCGCGTTCGCTTGCGATTTGATTGGCGTGCGCTCAGCGGGTTTTTCCTCGTGGTCGAATATTTCTACGCCATCGTGACGCAGAACCGCGAAATCGCCCTCCTCCAGATAGGTAACGGTATCGGTGAATGGCGCCAGGGCAATGGCGTCAGACCCTAGAAACATCCGGCCCTCGCCATGACCAACAACGAGTGGGCTGCCAAGCCGGGCCGCCATCATCAAATTGTCTTCGCCTGCAAAGATGATCGCCAGTGCGAATGCGCCATGCAGCCGCTTCAATGCTGACTTGACGGCATCAATCGGACCAGCACCCTTATCCATCTGGTCGGTGATGAGATGCACCACCGCCTCGGTATCTGTTTCAGTTTCGAAGACGTGACCCGCCGCCGTCAGTTCTTCGCGCAATTCGCGGAAGTTCTCGATAATGCCGTTATGTACGACCGAAACGCGCTGGGTCATGTGCGGATGTGCATTGCGTTCGATGGGCCGGCCGTGCGTCGCCCAGCGCGTATGGCCGATGCCGATGTGACCGTTGAGCGGTTCAGATGCGAGCCGGCTTTCTAGGTTGCGCAGCTTACCCTCGGCGCGGCGCCGTCCCAGGTGGCCATTTTCGACGGTAGCGATCCCGGCACTGTCGTAACCACGATATTCAAGGCGACGCAGTGCGTCGACGAGATCCAGCGCGACCGGTTTGGTGCTTAGAATTCCAACGATGCCACACATGCCTTCGTGCTCACCTTGTGGTTGTTTTTGGCTGTTATAAGTGCGTTGCTGCTCAGCAAGGTCGGCGGCTTATGATTTTTGTGCCGCGGCTTTCTTCCTACTCATCATCAGCCTGAATTTTTCACCCCAGGACGGGCGCTCGAACTGGCTCGAACGCTCCAGCGCCAAGCTGCCAGCGCTCACGTCCGTGGTGATCACACTACCCGAGCCCACATATGCCCCCTCCCCAATCCGCACCGGCGCGACGAGTGACGAGTTTGATCCAACAAAGGCGTCGTCCTCCACCACGGTCTGGTACTTGAAGAAGCCGTCGTAATTACAAAAGATCGTACCGGCGCCGATATTGGCCCGGGCTCCGACTTTGCCATCGCCGAGATAAGACAGGTGGTTGGCCTTGGCACCGGGGCCCATTTCGACGTTCTTGACTTCAACGTAATTGCCGATGTGCACACCTGCCCCCAGCTTCGCACCCGGCCTAAGCCGCGCGAAAGGTCCGATACGCGCACCAGCGCCGATGCGTGCCCCTTCGATGTGACAGTTTGCCAATATCTCGACACCATCCTCCACGACGACACCGGGCCCGAAAAACACGTTCGGCTGAATGATGACGTCACGGCCAATTTTCGTATCGTGAGAAAACCAGACCGTCTCGGGGGCAATCAACGTTGTGCCATCCGCCATCACCTCGTTGCGCCTGCGTGCCTGGAAGATTGCTTCGGCCTCGGCGAGCTGGCCGCGGGCATTGACACCCAGCACTTCGTTTTCCGGACATGTAACGATGGTGGCCGTGCCACCCATGGCCCGGATAACCTCCACCGCATCGGTGAGGTAGAATTCAGCCTTGGCATTGTCATTGGAGATGCGTGCCAGCACGTCTCCCATATCGCTCACCCGAAATGCCATGACGCCAGAGTTGCATATGCGCACGCCCCGCTCCGAGTCGGTGGCATCTTTTTCTTCACGGATGGCTGCAAGCGTTCCGTCTGCATCGGTCAACAAACGGCCATAGCCAGTTGGATCGGCAGCTTCGAAACCAAGCACGGCAACTGCTGCTCCCTTGGCAAGCGCGGTACGCAGGCGCGCAATGGTGGCCGGCTGCAGCAACGGGGTATCGGCATAAAGCACGATGATGTCGCCAGACGATGCTTGCAATGCCGGGAGCGCTGCCTTCACCGCGTCGGCGGTCCCGAGCTGTTCTGCCTGCACATAGATTTCAGCATCAGGTAAAAAGTCGCGCGCGGCCTCACCGACCCGCTCCATGCCAGGACCGATGACCACGGCAACCCGGCTTGCCTCAGCGGCTGCTGCAACGTCGAGAACATGCCCAAGCATGGAACGCCCTGCAATCTTGTGCATGACCTTGGGCAAGTCGGACTTCATGCGCGTTCCCTTGCCCGCGCCGAGCACAACAATCGTCAATGGCGGTGTCGTCATGGTTTCCCTTAAACGTTGGTGCCGAGCCGATTTCGGTTCCAACCTGTATTCAGCCGTTCGGGTTCATACCGAACAACAAATGATCCCGCAGGTATCACTTTGCACGACCTGTTCACCATGCCTATACAGCATGACCCACTATTCATGTGTTGAGCAAAAGTTGTGCCGAACTTCCGCACACATGCGACTTTCTTCCCCAGGCAGCCTGTCCTGACCTGCCCAACGGCCCTCTGAACCCTGCCCTGCTGGGCCAAATGCTTCGATTTACGCGCGATTGGGTTGGCCCAGAAGCCGATTTCCGTCAATCCACCCTTCCACAGGCAGTTCTGCAACAGGCCCCGTGGCCGATTGATTTCAGGTAGGGACTCAGACAGCGTTTCATCAAGGGCGCAAGCGCAACCGGCTCTGCGTCGATTGTTGCGCGCACGGTACATATCCCGACGTCGCATTTAATGACGTTTCTGAAAAGGTTCTGGCCACGACATGTCCCAGATGATGCCAAACCGGGCAACTCAGCCACCTCATCCCACGTTAAGGGCCGGGCCGCCGTCTCCGCCTCCCGCCTTTGAGAACCTGCGCGCTGATCCCGCGAACCAATTCAATCCGCC
>JBKEAX010000189.1:0-7432 GCA_047972825.1 Hyphomicrobiaceae bacterium
AAAGGCTCATCACCTGAAAGCCACCACTGTCCGTCAGGATCGGGCCGCGCCAGCGCATGAAGTCGTGCAGTCCGCCAAGCCGGTGGATGCGTTCGGCCCCTGGCCGCAGCATCAGGTGATAGGTATTGGCAAGGATGATGTCGGCGCCAGCTTCCACCACTTGTTCGGGGTAAAGCGCCTTGACGGTCGCCACCGTGCCAACGGGCATGAAAGCCGGTGTGCGAATCAGGCCTCGGGGTGTCTTGATCTCGCCCAAGCGGGACTGGCCATCTGCGCGTATCAAGCGATAGGCGAAAGGAGACTGGATTTGATTGTCAGCCACGGTGATCCGGATTTCTGGTGAAAGATGATCGGGGTTCAGGATAAAGATGCAACAGGGGTGGAAGAATTACATTGGCCAGATTGCTCTGACACTGATAGAGGTGCACACATAGATTTTATCGGCACGCTAATGAATGGCCGAAAACCTAACATGATCCATTACTCAACATATTTGCCGAATGTCCCATCAAGCTGCACAGGTATTACACCAGATCGATCATACACTTTCCTCATGGGCACAGCGCAACCTCGAAGAAACGATGCGCTATATGGCCAGGGATGTCGTGTATACGGTCAACGTCAACTCTGATATTGCCCCGTTTGCGGCTTCGACAAACGGGATTGAAGAGCTGCGTCAGCGGCTACGGTTGATGCTTGATACATTTCATTTCGATGCATTCGTCTTTGATGCAATTCGGCCGCCTGAAAAGGAAGGCGCCGCAGCACGCGTGGGAATCACATATTTCTATCGTGAGAAGACAACAAACCAGCCGCTCGACGGGCGTTGCAGAGTGAACTTTTATTTTCGCGATGGATATATTTCCCGTGTCGAAGAGCTGTACGACAGCAGATACGTTGAAGCCTTTGCGCGGCTCGTAGCAGCACTCAACGCAACCATGGAACACGCGCAATAATACGCCTCGCCGCAATAGGGCATTCCATTTCTGTCGTGCCAAGCTTGGACTGCATCAGTGGCCCGCCGCGTCTTCACGAAACAGCAACGAAGCATCCCCGTAGGAATAAAAGCGGTAACCCTCATGCACCGCATGCGCGTAGGCGTTTTTCATGGTGTCAAGACCGGCGAAGGCTGCCACAAGCATGAACAGTGTCGAGCGTGGTAAGTGGAAATTGGTCATCAAGGCATCCACCGCCTTGAAGCGGTAGCCAGGTGTTATGAAAATGCCGGTGTCGCCTGAAAACGCGCCAATGTGACCGCTTTCGTCAGCCGCACTTTCCAGCAACCGAAGCGAGGTGGTGCCAACAGCAACGATCCGGCCACCGTTTTGACGCACGGCCATGAGCGCTTCAGCCGTTTCAGGTGACACTTCACCCCATTCGGTATGCATGATGTGATCTTCAGTCTTCTCCACCTTGACCGGTAGAAACGTGCCAGCCCCCACATGCAATGTAACGAAGTGACAGCTGACGCCCCGAGCCTCCAGTGCACCGAAAAGTTCGGGTGTGAAGTGCAGGCCGGCCGTTGGTGCCGCCACCGCGCCGTCCTTTTGCGAATAGATTGTCTGATAGTCCGTCCGATCGCTTTCGTCTGCCTTGCGCTTGCCTGCAATGTAGGGCGGCAGGGGCATTTCGCCACGTTCTGCAATCGCCGCGTCAAGGTAAGCCGAATGCAGGTTGAACAACAACGTAACGCGACCGTCTTCGAACTTCTCTTCGACGGTCGCATTGAGAACATCCTGATAGCAGACACGGCCTTCCTCGCCAAAGCGGATAACGTCTCCTGGTCTGAGACGCCGGCCAGGCTTGGCGAAAGCCTGCCAGCGGCTCTCATCCAGCCGCTCAATCAAGGTTACATCGACGGCCACCGTGCCATCATCGCGGGTGCGAGTGCCGGAAAGCTGCACGGGCATAACGCGGGTGTCGTTGAAAACCAGCGCATCGCCGGGTTTGAGAAACTCTGATAGGTCGCGAACACCTTTGTCCACGAACGAGGCGTCAGGGCGAACAACAAGCAGGCGCGCAGTATCACGCGGGCGTGCTGGATGCAGTGCAATCAGGTCTTCTGGCAGGTCAAAGTCAAACAGGTCTGTGCGCATAGCTCGCTGATGCGCTATTTCCCGCGCCCAGGCAAGCCCCACAAAGCAGCGATCGAAAGTACGATCCAGCCGGCAATCATCGTTGAGCCTCCGATCGGCGCTGCCATCGGGAACAACCGGCTGCCCGTAAAGCCCCGCAATGCGATGTCAGCAGCAAACAAGGCAGCCCCGCCGATCAGCAGAACCGCTGCGGCTACCCAAGCCAATGCTGCGCGCATCGGCCGGTCATGCACGCTCCTCAGGTGGGCAGCAATACCGACCCCAGCCGCAGCATGAAGGACCAGCATTTGCGCCGCGGTCGCCAGACCTGGTTCATCCACACGGTGGGCAGCGACCGCACCCAGCGCCACACCAGCCGCCCCTGCAAGGCCGGCTGCAAATACTATAAGGTTGCAGGTGCGCTTGACATTCATGATCCTGCCCCGTTCCATTTCGTTGGCCGTCAAAGATCAGCTCCGGATTCCCGCCGCTTCCTTTGCACAAAAAACGCGCGTTGAGGGGCCTCCCTCCACGCGCGCTCGATTATTCAGCCTGTTGGCATCACGCCACACTAAGCCAATGATTTTGCTAGTGGCCGGTCGCGCCAAAATTGAAACATAGCCGCAACCGCATACAATTCTGGCGCGACATGAAGGCCACTAGGCCGCATCAACCGCCACTTTCATGGAGATCATCTTGTCGGGATTGCTAACAGGTTCGCCGCGCTTGATCTTGTCAATGTTCTCCATGCCTTCGATCACCTTGCCCCAGACGGTGTACTGCTTATCGAGGAAACGGGCGTCATCGAAACAGATGAAGAACTGGCTGTTGGCCGAATTCGGGTTCTGCGCGCGCGCCATCGAGGCAACGCCACGGACATGCGGCTCGGCGCTGAATTCCGCAGGCAGGTTGGGATACTTTGACCCTCCTGTACCGCGGCCATCAGGGCAGCCCGTCTGCGCCATGAAACCTTCGATGACGCGGTGAAACACGATGCCATCATAAAAACCTTCACGCGCCAGCGTTTTGATCCGTTCAACATGCTGGGGCGCGAGGTCTGGGCGCATCTCTATCACGACGCGGCCTTGCGTCGTCTCGATAACCAACGTGTTTTCGGGATCCTTGATGTCGGCCATTATGGCGTCTCCTATATTTCAATGTTTGGCGCCTGGCTTGCGCGCTTGCGCCTTTAGCTGCGACCGGACTGAATGGAAGACCACACGATCCAGGCGCCGGGTTATCACTTCGCGTCCGCCATGACGGTCATCTTGATGATCTTGTCAGGGTTCGACACCGTACCGCTGCCGGGCTGGCCTTTCTTGACGGCATCAATGTGCGTCATGCCATCAACGACCTGACCAAACACCGTGTATTGGCCATTGAGATGGGGCGTATGCGTGAAGCAAAAGAAGAACTGGCTGTTGGCGCTATCGGGATTGGATGTGCGCGCTGCGCCCAGCGTACCGCGTTCAAATGGCGTTGGTGTAAACTCAGCCGGCAAGTCGGGATAGTTAGAGCCCCCCGTACCAGTGCCAGTCGGATCACCCGTCTGCGCCATGAAGCCGGCAATAACACGGTGGAACGGCACACCGTTATAGAAACCCTCACGGGTGAGTTTCTTGATGCGGGCAACATGCTGGGGCGCCAGGTCAGGCCGGAGCTTGATGGTGACCTTGCCGGTCTTCAATTCCATGATCACAGTGTTCTCAGGGTCAAGCCCGTCAGGAGCGGCTTGGGCGAAAGATGCAAAAGCGAAGAGCGCCGCGACGATGGTCAAGATGTAGCGCATATTGTGTAGACCTCATCATGTGGAACAAGAACGGTAGCATCGGCTTGAAGGGAAGGTATTTGCCAACAAGCGTTCGGTATCAGAAATTTCGGGCGAACACGGCCAAAAGCCGATGAAAACCCTGGAAGCCACCCGAGCGGTGGCGAATTCTGCCGGCCCTTATGGCGTTTTGACGGCCAACGCGCAACCTTGACCGGCAAGGCTCTGTTCACCGCAAGGGTGAAGCAAATCAGGCGGTTCGTGCCTTCGAAGCGAGGGCTCCTGCCACATTGGGCGAGACGAAGGGGCGCACGTCCCCCCCCATAAGCGCTATCTGGCGCACCAGATTGGCGGCGATATGCCTGACAGCTGGTGAAGCCGCCACAAACACAGTCTGTATTTCTGGCGCCATCTGGCCGTTCATGCCAGCCATCTGCATTTCGTAATCAAAATCCGTACCATCGCGCAGCCCGCGGAATATCACGCTGGCACCGGCGCGGCGCGCGGCATCGACGGCCAGGTCGTCGAATGTCTGGATTTCCATGATCGTACCAGTGGACGTGGCAATACCCTTGGTTTCCCCCGTCAACATGGCAACGCGTTCTTCTGCCGAGAACATCGGTCTTTTGGCTGGGTGCACACCAATACCGATTGATAGCCGGTCGACCAGCTTCGCGGCGCGCGCAATCACATCCATGTGCCCCAGGGTGACGGGATCAAAGGAACCGGAATAAAAACCGATACGGGTCATAGGAACTCGCCTGAAGATTGATGCGGCATTGTAAAGTCGCTGAATTTCAACGCATTCGCCACCCTTTTAGCGCGTGCACAACGCACCATTCAAGCAACTCAATCATGGCAGAGTTAGTAAAACGCCATGATTTAAGACGCAGCCAGCCCATGCTAATCTAATGGATGGGGCAACAATCCTCTCAAGGCGCCAGCCGCAAGCGGACACTTCGCGCCCCGGATAATTATCCCAGGCCAACACAAGGAAAGCGACATGATCGACCGACGCTCCGCCATGCTCTTTGGTGCTGGCGCCGCACTCGGGTTCGCTGCCGCCCCGGCAATGCGTACCGCAATGGCAGATACCGCCAAACTCACCGACGACGGCCTGCACTACCAACCATGGTTCGAACAAACCTTCCTTGATCTCAAGGAAGATGCTGCCGAAGCGCATGCGCAGGGCAAGTCATTGGTGCTTTTCTTCGAACAACGCGGATGTCCCTATTGCGGTGAAATGCACAAGGTCAACCTGGCCAAGCCGGAAATCGTCTCCTACATCCAGGAGCATTTCTACCCATTACAGATCAACATGTACGGTTCACGTACCGTCAAGGACTTTGACGGCACCGAGCTGGAAGAGCGCAAACTGGCTCAGAGATGGAAGGTGAATTTTACACCAACGTTGATGTTCTTTCCCTCCGATCCTTCCCTGATTGGCGATAAACCCGGCAACGAAGCGAAGTCCTGGGAGCTGCTTGGGTACTGGAAGCCATTCCATTTCCTGGGCACGCTCGTTTACGTCAAGGAAAAGGGCTACGACACGGACCCCAACTTCCAGCATTGGCTGTCGGAGTATCGTGAAAAATTGAGGGCTGAAGGCAAGGACGTATCCCTCTGGTAGAACTTGTAGAAGGGCGGGATTTGCCCGCAACCAGCAGACCATTAAAACGGAAATAAAAAGCGGCCCCGGCAATTCACCAGGGCCGCTAATTCCTTATTCACCAGGTCGGATAAATGGACCTGCGCGTTTTATTGAATTGCCAGCTTATTTGAGCGGCTCATAAGCCACTTCGCGACGGCCGAACAAATCCGAAAGATTGAAGCGATATCCCACATTGGCGCTAATGATCCACGGATCAATATCAACGTCGGCCCTGATGTTGGTTCCCTTCCACTTTGCATCAGCATCAATGAAGGACTTTTTCACATCGGCGTTGACATACCAGCCACCGCCGATTTCAACATCAACACCGGCCTGCAGCACGAAGCCAAAGGCGTCGTCGATATCAAGCTTGAAGCCGTCGACCGGCCCACCTTTGGCGCGCCCTTCGCTGAAGAAGTGGATCCACTGCACGCCAGCTCCGACATATGGCTTGATGCGGCCCAGGCTCGTGAAATGATACTGCAACGTGACAGCCGGCGGGAAGATCCACGTATCACCCAGATCAATCCCTTTGAGGCCGCCCTTGCCATCAATATCATGCTTGGAAAGGCAGCAAATCAGCTCGGCTGCGATATTGTTGGTGAAGAAATAGGTCAGCGTCGCGTGTGGAATCCAATTGTCATCAATGTCAGCATTCATGCCAGGAAGGTGGGTGCCACCTGCTTTGACCGAAGCATCTGTGTCAGGCATGATGACCGCGACGCCTGCACGCACCATGAAGTCACCGCTGTAATCACCCGCAGAAGCCTTATCCAGCGGCGCCACAGCGATTGCCGCGGCAACCCCGGCCAATGCGGCAAAATTTCTGAACCCAATCATGCAACCCCCTGAATAAGAAATAAGCCGTCCGCAAAGCTTCCCCCGGATCGGCTCCGATGAATCGATTTTATGAAATACAAGATTAGATGGGCGAGAAATGATGCATGCGTATTACTGACTTCAATCAGCGGCGCATTCTACATATTGAATTGTTGCACGATTGCTGCGCCAAAGTTGATGATTGTCAATCGGCAGGTGAGAACAAAAACCTTCCTGCGACGTTTCACCCGGCGCAATTTCAGTCTGCAAGTGCAATACTATTGACCAGCGTCAAAGCCAGCTTTGCTCAAGCTGCCGAGTTTGACGCCTTCTAGGTGTTTGGACTGCGTTAAGCAGCGTCCCACTGGGCCCAAGATTGATTTTTTCAGCAGTTGCGTCACCTGCTGCGGCCTGTAGAGAGGAACGGCACCCTCCCGGACAATCGTGCAAATACAGGCGAAACTGCATGACCATTTGTGAGGCTATGAAGGCTGCTCCCGTGGCCCAGCTGCCGCCGCCAACATTGTTATCAACAGGCGTAACAATCAACTTGCGGGCACGCCAGCGGCTGGCACTTGGCGCTCAATGTGAGTATGTCTACATCGTGCTTGCCGGAGTATTGTTTCTGGAAAGCACTCCGCACGCCACGTCGCGGCAAATTCTCGATCTCTACTATCCCGGTGATATCGTCAGGACTCGCGTCCTTCCAAACATCCCTGGTACCAGCCTGATTGCAGCTGTGCCCTCAGAGGTCGCACGCATCAATTTGGCGCGGCTTGAAGGTGTGCTTGAATCAGATCCTGAAGCGCGTCACTGGTTCGATTGTGCAATGGTATCGCAATATCCACGGCGTTTGTTGCACATTGCGACCGTAGGCAACCTAAGCGGTGAAGAGCGCGTCGTATCCCTGCTTGTCGAGTTGGCCTGCCGGGTCGGAAATTCGGGTTATGAAAACGCGCGTACCTTTGAACTGCCGTTATCGCGCACGGATATGGCTGATTACCTGTCCCTCAATGCGGATACACTGAGCCGGATCATGTCACGCTTGCGGCAATCCGGCGTGCTTGGCATGGCCGGTCGCAGCCGAGGCTATGCGCCCAATTTTGCCGACCTTTGCCG
>JBKEAX010000270.1:0-15604 GCA_047972825.1 Hyphomicrobiaceae bacterium
CGCAGGATGTCCCGGCGCGTTGCGACGTCAATAAGCTTGTCTTGCTGAAGCACATCCATCCATTTGACGTTCGCCGAGATGTAAACGTCAGCAGGCGCACCTTGCTGAATCTGCTTGGCGAGCTTGGAGCTTCCCGCCAACGATACGTTTGCGGTATTTCCAGATTCCTTGGTCCATGCAGCCGAAATGTCATCAAGCGCATTTTTCAGGCTTGCCGCGGCGAATACTATGATCTCGTCACTTGCCCTGGCAGATGTGGTTGAACCGGCAGTGAAAACGAAAGCACCAACGGCAGCAGCCAGAACCAATCTGGCGGACCTAGAAAATCCAAACATTACAATGCGCCTCCTAACCGATGTATTTATTCGGGAATATCGGCACAGCTAGAAAGGGAAGGCAAGCGTTATTTTCGGCTGGAAATATCGGTTGCAGCATCGCTGCGCGGTGCAGGCGCCAGAAGCCGTTCAAGGCCATCAAGTTGGGACTTACCAGATTTGCGCGTCTTTTCTTCGAGGGCGCGATAGTGAGACAGCACGCGCTTGCCCATTTTCGTGAGCGATGCGCCACCGTGGCTTGCCCCGCCACGCGAGGACGAGACGAGGGGCTCGGCGAACATTGTATTCATTGTCTCCACAAGGCCCCAGGCACGCTTGTAGCTCATGCCGAGTTTTCGCCCAGCGGCGGCGATAGATCCGGTTTCCGAAATCAACGAAAGCAAGTCTGCCTTGCCGGGACCGAACATGGTCCCGTTCGGGAGGTAGAGGCGAAGGCTCAAACGCGTCTGGTCGGATCGAGAGTTCATGTCCCATTTTCGAAGGATGGACGACCTACGACAAGTGCTGATTGGGATGTGGATACTTTTTTGGCACCGCAGAGGAGCTGACCCACGTCAATTGAACCCCATCATCCTGCTAGATTGAACACACGGGTAGGGTGGAGGGCGCCTTTCTCGATCTCTCCGAGTGCGACCAGGCGACCTTTGACGGTGGCGAATACCGGCCCGGAAACGACTGGCGCATCGCGACCGCGTATCAGTACAGCGCGACCCATGGCAAGATTGGCCGCGTCCTGCTGGGAGACTTGCAGCTCCTGCAGATCCGTGAGCGCCGCTTCGACGGGCATCAGGAACTGACCGATGTCGCCGCCGTTTTCAGGTTCGGCAGCTTCACGCAGTTCGTCGAGCGTCACGGCATCGGCTTCTGAAAATGGACCGACGCGCGTGCGCCGCAACTTGGTGACGTGTCCGAAGCATCCCAGCCGCTGCCCCATGTCACGTGCGAGAGCGCGGACGTAGGTGCCCTTGCCGCATTCGGCTTCGAACACCGCCGTATGCGGATCGGGTGTTTCAATGAGACGCAACTCTTCGATCACGACGGTACGCGGTGCGAGTTCGACAACTTCACCTTCGCGGGCCAGATCATAGGCGCGGTTTCCAGCCACCTTGATGGCCGAGAATGACGGTGGGCGCTGGCTGATCTCGCCGGTGAACTCGGGCAAAAGCGATTCGATGTCGGAGCGCGCGGGACGCTTGTCGGCGCGGTTCACGACTTCACCTTCCGCGTCATCCGTCGCTGTCTCCGTTCCCCAGCGCACGGTAAACCGATAAGCCTTCTCGCCATCCACTGCAAAAGACACCGTCTTTGTCGCCTCGCCGAATGCAATTGGCAAAATGCCGGTTGCGAGCGGGTCAAGCGTGCCGGCGTGACCAGCCTTTTGTGCCTCGAAGATACGCTTCACAGCGCCGAGTGCCTGTGTCGACGTTGCGCCCAGCGCCTTGTCGAGGATGAGCCAGCCGTGAACGGGATTGCCTTTTTTGCGTCGGGCCATGTGATGTGTCAGGTTGTTGGTTGAAGGGTTCAGGTTCAATATTCGGGAATCGTGAAAAAGGGAATTGGTGTGTTCCGGGCTAGGCCTTGAGTTTTTTTGGGGGGCCCTCACCTGCTCGCTCCATGCCCCCCACACGCTATCGCTTTTAGCGTTATTGCTCTATGTCGCGGCGGACTTTCGGGGAATGCAGCAGGCGCTCGATGCGCATGGCTTCCTCGAATGTTTCATCCTCACGGAAGCGCAAATCAGGGGCGTACTTCAATTCCACTGCGTGCGCCACCTCGGTGCGAATGTACTTGCGGTTCTTTTCCAGCGCTGCAAGCACTGGCGCCATGTCCGCACCGCCGAGCGGCATGATGTAGGCGGTGGCAAGCTTCAGGTCCGGCGACATTCGCACCTCGGTTACCGTGATGACGTGACTTTGAATAACGTCATCGTGGATCTCGCCGCGCGACAAAAGACCGGCAAGCGCGTGGCGCACACTTTCACCGACGCGCAGCTGACGCTGGGTGGGGCCTTTGGCAGGCGCCGTCCTAGAGTGTTTGGCCAACGGTCTTCTCCTTGGCGAGGGCAACGAATGCGGCGGCTTCATCAGGCGTGGCAAACGCGCGCTTGGGCACCATCCATCCCATGCGATTGTTGGGCCAAAGCAGAACCTGTTGGGGAAAATCGTCTACCCGGCGGATCAATTCCCACTTCTGTACGCCTTCAGACAGTTCGGATTTGATAGCAAAGCCCTCCTCGTCGGCTTCGAAATCCATATCGAATTCTCCAAGGCGTTGATGGGCAAAACTGCGACGGCGGTGCCACGGGCCAACAACGAAGCGCAAGATCAACAGTGACCCTGCAAGCACCAAAAAATATGCCAGCCAGCCGGCTTGTCCGTCCCACATAGCTGCGCCAGCGGAAATCAAGAGGACCGAAACAAGTGCGTAGTACATGGCCTCGGCGAAACGTCGGGGCGGCGTCAGGCGGGCCTGGGCACGCGACAGGACGCAATAATCGTCGTACGTCCAGCGATATTTCACATGGAAATGGCGGGGCATTCGTTCTCCTTCCGCACCGGGGTGGGACCAGTGGCGGTGGCTTGAGCCTTCAATCAACCGATCTGAACCATGTAGACGTCCTGGCCTGTTTGCTTCAAACGGTCTGCTATTTCGGCAACGAGCTTTTGCGCAATTTCGGGGACGAGGGTCGGGCCTTCGAACCAGATTTGCAGGCCCGGCATCTCATCTGAAACGACGATGATCACGTCTGTCGGTTTGTGGCGCAGGCGCAAAGTACCCCACCCATCGACACGCTCGCAGTCATCGGCCACCAGCTTGGACAGCACTTCGGGTGGCAATTCCAGGAAGCGTCCGTCTTCGCGCTTGATCAGAAATTCGGCCATGGCGTTTCAGCAAATTTGCGAATTGAAGAACGTTTGAAACAAGCAACGCGGCGGCATCTTCATACCGCCGCGTGTCCGACCAATCTGGCGCTGGCGTCAAAGCGTGCGTTTCACCGTCTCGACGTTGAAACATTCGATGACATCGCCTTCGCGCAGGTCGTGGTAATTGGCAAAGCTCATGCCGCATTCCTGACCTGCCGGCACCTCTTTCACGTCGTCCTTGAAGCGTTTCAGGATCGACAATGCGCCCTCGTGGATGACAACGTTATCGCGGATGAGGCGTACCTTGGCACCGCGCTCAACCTTGCCTTCGGTAACGAGGCAGCCGGCAACCTTGCCGACCTTGGAGATGTTGAAGACCTGGCGAACCTCGGCATTGCCGAGGAAGATCTCGCGAATGGTTGGTGCAAGCAGGCCGGACATGGCCGCTTTCACGTCGTCCACCAGATCGTAGATGATGTTGTAATAGCGGATCTCGACGCCATCGCGATCGGCGGCCGACTTGGCCTGGGCATTCGCGCGCACGTTAAAGCCGACGACGACGGCCTTTGATGCGTTTGCGAGCGAGATGTCGGACTCGGTGATGCCGCCAACGCCAGAATGGATGATGCGGGCCTCAACCTCTTCTGTGCCAAGTTTCTTCAAGGCACCAGCAATGGCTTCGACAGAACCCTGCACGTCGCCTTTGACGAGCAGCGGGAACTCCTTACGGCCAGCCTCCTTCAAGGACTGCATCATCTGTTCAAGCGTACGAGGTGCAGCAGCAGAGCCCAGCGCCTCACGCCGCTTCCTGACACGATAATCGGTGATCTCGCGGGCGCGTGCCTCATTCTCGACAACGGCAAACTGATCGCCTGCTTCGGGCGCTGAATCAAAGCCAAGAATTTCTACAGGGACCGATGGTCCAGCCTTGGCAACGTTCTGCCCAGTGTCATCGATCAGTGCCCGAACACGGCCCCAGGCCGAGCCGGCGACAATGATGTCTCCAACCGACAAAGTGCCGCGCTGCACCAACACCGTGCCGACGGGACCACGGCCACGCTCCAGCTTGGCTTCGACGACGATACCTTCGGCGGAACGGTTTGGATTGGCCTTCAGGTCCAGAATTTCGGACTGGAGATGTATTGCCTCAAGCAGCTTGTCGAGGTTGGTTCGCTTTAGAGCGGAGACCTCGACCTCAAGCGTCTCACCAGACATGCTCTCCACAACGATTTCGTGGCTCAACAGTTCTGTACGTACGCGCGAGGGATCTGCCTGCGGCTTGTCAATTTTATTGATGGCGACGATGACCGGCACTTCCGCAGCCTTGGCGTGGTTGATGGCCTCAATGGTCTGCGGCATGACACCATCGTCTGCGGCAACAACCAACACGACGATGTCGGTCACCTTGGCACCGCGGGCGCGCATGGCTGTGAAAGCTTCGTGGCCAGGTGTGTCAACGAAAGTGACCTTGTCACCTGACGGCGTCTCGACCTGATAGGCGCCGATATGCTGAGTGATGCCACCTGCCTCACCGGAAACAACGTTGGCTTGGCGGATTGCGTCGAGCAGCGAGGTCTTGCCGTGGTCGACGTGCCCCATAATCGTAACCACGGGTGCACGCTGTTCCAGATCCTCGGATGCGTCTTCCTTGCCGAAGAAACCTTCTTCAACGTCGGCTTCTGAAACGCGCTTTGCGACGTGCCCAAACTCAGCAACGATCAACTCGGCCGTATCGGCGTCGATGACGTCGTTGATCTTGTGCATCGCACCTTGCTTCATCATGTACTTGATGACATCGACGGCGCGTTCGGTCATGCGGTTCGCCAGTTCAGCAATGGTGATCACCTCGGGAATGATAACTTCGCGGGTGATTTTCTCGCGGCTCTGGGAAATGCCCATCGCCTTCTGCTTCTCGCGTTCACGCTTGCGCTTGAGAGAAGCCAGAGAGCGTTCGCGCTGTTTCTCATCGAAGGCGTTGTTAATCGTCAGCTTGACGCGCTCGCGACGTTCGTCGCCGGTCTTGGCG
Organism: Hyphomicrobiaceae bacterium; assembly: GCA_047972825.1. Classification (GTDB taxonomy): domain Bacteria; phylum Pseudomonadota; class Alphaproteobacteria; order Rhizobiales; family Hyphomicrobiaceae; genus JAEUMD01. The sequence continues at coordinate 5,226 of JBKEAX010000270.1, forward strand.
GTTGGGCGTGAAAGCTTGCCACGCTTTGCACCGCGCTCGTCATCATCGACGGCGGGTTGCGGCGTTGCCAAACGAGGCTGGCGCTTCGGCAATTCGACTTCAGGAGCATCGCTGGGCGCGGCCTTGCCACCACCACCACGACGTGGCGGCGTCGGCAACAGGATCTCTTTTGGCTTGCCACCTTCGCGTGGCATCATGGCCGGGTTGAGACTTTGCGTGCGCGGCGCACCGCGACCGGAACGCAGGGATGGACCACCATCTCCACGCCTGTCTTCATTGCGTGGCCTTGGCTTGCGGTTCTGCGGCGCGTCGGCGCGGTTGTCCCTGGCAACAGGGGCCGGCTTTTGTCGCTCAGCAGTGTCATTGGCAGGTTCGGAACGGGCTTGTGGCTCAGCCTTGGCAGTTGTTTCCTGCTTTGCCGCTGGCGGCTCAGGCTCAACTGCTTGAGGCGCAGGAGCTTTCTCCGCCGCTTGGGGCGCGGGCTCCGCAGGTGGAGGTGTCGCGTCTGGTGCTTTTGCTTCTGCCTCGACCGGCTGCGGCGGCTGAGCGGCCTGCTCTTCTTCGGCACGAGCCCGGGCTGCTGCCAGCGCGCGGGCGCGGGTCTCAATCTCCTCTTCGGAGAGAGACTTTGCAGCATCTCCAGGGGCTGCCTTCGCAGGCGAGGGCCCTTTCGGCTTTGCCTTTGCGACAGCCGGTTTCGGCCTGTGCTCAGGCGTCGCGGGTTTTTCGGCCTCGGCGCCGGGCGTGTTCAGCTTGCGCGTCTTGCGCTTTTCGACAACCACCGACTTCGAGCGGCCGTGGCTGAAGTTCTGGCGCACATGGCCGGATTCGACTGTGCGGGCCAAGCTCAAAGGCTTGCGGCCGCCGCGAAGTGTCTTATCGCCAGAGTCTTTCGTTTCCGTCATTCGATATCCGTTCAAGCGTCCAGTTTGGCGGTTCGTACCGGCACATCTGATTCACCCTGGGGCGTATCCCGGGGTGCATCACGATGCGAAATTCCCGACCGGTAGCGCTGCAAGCGCCCAGCCTCGGCCAGGAAGCGGTCGGTTACCCCGCCCTTCTTGAGGCCAGCATGTACCACATTTGGCCGCGCGATGGCCAAACTCATTTGATCTACGGTCAAAACCGCGACGATACGGCCGTTTGAGGTGGGCAGGCGGCCCTCAACCTCGTTTTGAGAGCTGCCGTGGCTTGCACACGCGAGGAACTTGCGGTCAAGCTTGCCGCGGCCGTCAGCGGCGGCATCGCTGCCGTGCACAAGAGCGTGAATCCTGCCCTCGGCAAGCGTGCGGGAGATCTTCTCAAATCCAGTAACGAGAACGCCGGCTTTATTGGCCAACGACAGAGCTTCGCCAACGCGGCGCAACAGGAGCGCCTCGACTTGATCCAGCAGGTCGGCGGGAACCTCGATCTTGCGCTTCAGGCTCTTGGCGAAGGATTTGCCGGCAACTGCGCGCTCCAAACTATGGCGATCGGCAGTGACCCAGACGCCACGACCAGGAAGCCGGTGCGCCAAATCGGGGACGATAACGTTGTCGGGGCTGGCAACGAAGCGGATCAGGTCAGTGGCAGAGCGCTCGGCACGCGTTGCCACACACAACCGGAGTGGTTCCGGTTGCGCTCTGGCGTCACGACCTGTCGATCGTTCGCGTACCACGCTCTCGTTGCCTCCTGGCCCATCAGGGCCTTAACCCTGTGCGGCAGCGGCAGGATCGCCGGCGCCGTCTGCTGCCTGCGCAACCTCGCCATTACCGGCGGTGTCCGCAATCTCATCTTCTTCCGGTCCAGCCGCTTCTGCTTCCAGCTTGGCAGCTTCGGCGGCTTTCATTTCTTCCAGTTCTTCAGCGGTAATCCAGCCGGCCTGCACGCGAGCCGACATAATCATGTCCTCAGCCTCGCTACGAGACAGGTCGAAGGCTTCCAGCACGCCCTTGTGACGAACCGGCTCGGCGCCTTTTTCCTTGGCGCGTTCGGTCCACCCAACAAGGTCATCCGTGGCGCAATCGGCGACATCTTCAACGGTCTTGATTTCAGCCTCGCCGAAGGCAACCAGCATTGCCGTGCTGACACCAGCGATTGCGGCTACGCCATCCTCGACGCCAAGTTCACGACGGCGTGAATCGCGTTCGGCTTCGAGCTTTTCAAGTGCTTCGCGCGCACGATTTTGGATTTCTTCAGCAGTTCCCTCGTCGAAACCCTCGATTTGGGCAATTTCGTCCAGATCAACGTAGGCGACCTCTTCAACGGTGGCAAAGCCTTCGGTGACCAGCAACTGGGCGATGACCTCGTCAACATCCAGAGCGTCCATGAACATTTGCGAGCGCTCGGAGAACTCCTTCTGTCGGCGCTCTGACTCTTCTTCTTCCGTCAGGATGTCGATATCCCAACCAGTGAGCTGAGACGCAAGGCGGACGTTCTGACCGCGCCGGCCGATGGCCAACGACAGTTGCGTCTCCGGCACCACCACTTCGATGCGGTTTGAATCCTCATCGAGCACAACCTTGGTGACTTCGGCTGGAGCCAGCGCGTTAACGATGAATTCAGCGGCATCTTCCTTCCACTGAATGATGTCGATCTTCTCGTTCTGCAGCTCGTTGACGACCGCTTGAACGCGCGCGCCGCGCATACCAACGCAGGCACCGACCGGGTCGATGGAACTATCGCGAGAAATCACAGCAATTTTGGCGCGCGAGCCGGGATCACGGGCGACCGACATGATCTGAACGACGCCATCGTAAATCTCGGGCACTTCCTGGGCGAAGAGTTTCGACATGAACTCAGGGCGTGCGCGCGAAAGGAAAATCTGGGGCCCGCGCTGCGTGCGCTCAACATTGTAAATATAGGCGCGGATGCGGTCGCCCAGGCGCACGTTCTCACGCGGAATCATCTCGTCGCGGCGAATGATGGCCTCGGCGCGGCCCAGATCGACAATAACGTTGCCGTATTCGGCTCGCTTGACCGTACCGTTGGCGATCTCGCCGACGCGGTCCTTGTATTCGACGTATTGGCGCTCGCGCTCGGCTTCCCGGACCTTCTGGACGATCACCTGCTTGGCGTTTTGGGCGGCCACACGGCCGAACTCCAACGGCGGCAGCGTTTCGGCAATCAGATCTCCGATTGTCGCATTGGGATTGCGCGCCTGTGCATCACCCAACGAAATCTCAATGGAATCGTTTTCCACTTCCTCGACGACAGACAGCACCCGCGAGAGTTTGGCCTCACCGGTCTTTGGGTCAATTTCGCAGCGGATATCGTTTTCCGAACCGTACCTGGACTTGGCAGCCTTCTGAATCGCGTCTTCCATCGCCTGCAGCACGATCATGCGATCGATCGATTTTTCGCGCGCGACCGCATCGGCGATCTGCAAAAGTTCTAGCTTGTTGGCCGAAATGCCTGGCATCGCCATTGCTATTGGTCCTCCAACGGATCGAGATCGGCCCCATCATGGGCAGCCGACCCCGGCTTTGCCTTTTGTTTCGCGCGGGCCAACGCCTCGCGGACCAGTTGATCAGTCAGGACCAGTTTCGCGCTTGCGATCAGCCCTACTGGGAACCCTACGACGGCCGACCCGGCATCACCCAGCTCGACCTCCATGCGGACCTCTCCGTCCGCGAAACCTTCAAGCGTGCCGCGATAGCGTTTGCGGCCGTCAACCAACTCCCTCAGCTCGACTTTGGCCTCGTTGCCTGCCCAGGCTTCGAAATCAGAAGGCCTGACTAACGGCCTGTCGATGCCAGGTGAGGACACTTCGAGGCGATAAGCGCCATCAACCACGTCGTGAACGTCCAGAAGTGGCGAAATCTGCCGTGAGATCGCCTCACAATCCTCAATGCTTATCGTGCCATCCGGCCGCTCAGCCATGACCTGAACAGTTCGCCCTTCACCGCCCGTGATCTGTACCCGTACCAAACGGAAACCGAGATCCTCAAGCGTGGGCTCAACAAGGCCAGCGACTTCAGCTTCGAGGCCATGCTCCGTCAAAAACCGACGGTGCTCGGCACCTTCAATGCCCGTTTGCATAAGAAACCGGAATCTCAAGAGACGTAATTGCGCTCGATCAGGTGCAACCAAAACAAAAAGAGCGGATCCGAGGGATCCACTCTCAGAGTTGAGATGATCATGAGCAACTGAATACTACGAGAATGTGAAAGATGTTGCAAGCGCATTCTATGGTGAATGCTAGAATTATTGGCGTTGAAGACTGAAAAAATAACAGCACCTTCCCTCTCGCCCAGCCTTGGCTTCATACCGTGTCGCAGGCCAGTCGTCAGGCCGCACCCGCCAATCGGAAGGAGAGTTTGCAGTCCAGACAAATTCGCCGTTTGCACAAAGGGCAAGCAATCCTGTGCGAGCATAATCGCCAATATCAGTCGCAAAACGCAGTTCTGAACCCGGCCTCATGACACGCGCAAGTTCTTGCACCAGCGCAGGCTGAAGGAGGCGTCTCTTGGTGTGGCGGCGCTTTGGCCACGGATCAGGGAACAGGATGAAGACACGATCGAGAAATGCTGGCGGCAAAATCCGCAGCAGGGGGCGAACGTCATCGGGCAAAAGGCGGATGTGGTCGAGCCCACCTTCGGCAACCGCGTTGAGGACCTTTATGACGCCGTCCTGATAGGGCTCCGATCCAATCAAGCGAACACCGGGATTTTGACGCGCTTGCCATATCAAATGCTCGCCGCCGCCAAATCCTATCTCCAGCCACACCTGAGTGGAGGTCTGCGTTGATCCGTCGGGCGTCACCCCCAATGCTGCTGCCAGTTCATGGCTGGCGCCCACATCGAATTGTGCTGCATCAACAACGATTCCAGGTAGCACTTCATCGAGCAGCCATTGTTGATGGCTGCTGGGTGCGCGTCCCTTGCGACGGCCGAACGAACGCAAGTCCACTGGGTGCTGCGGACCAACGTGATGCTTGCGGTCGTGAGTTTCGTTGTCTGACATCCAGGTCTCGTTGCGATCACCGAAAGCGCACCGCGATCTATTTTCTATTTTGAGCATGTCGTTATCGCAAAACCGCTGCACACTTTTGCGCGGCATGCATTAGCCGAAGAAAGCAGCGGCCGCGCAAGGCTTACCTGCGCGGCCGCTGCTTGCAAAGATGTGCGTTCGCCCAGGCTCAGGACAGATGGCTTTTCAGCTTGTCGGCGATGTCGGTTTTCTCCCAGGAAAAGCCACCGTCTTGATCGGGTTCGCGGCCAAAGTGGCCATAAGCCGCCGTACGAGCATAAACCGGCTTGTTCAAATCGAGATGCTTGCGGATGCCGCGCGGCGTCAAGCTCATGACATCGCGAAGCGCATTTTCGATCTTGGCTTCCTCGACGTTGCCCGTACCATGCGTGTCCACGTAAATCGACAGCGGTTCAGCGACACCAATCGCGTAGGAAAGCTGAATGGTGCAACGGTCCGCGAGGCCAGCGGCGACAACGTTTTTGGCAAGATAGCGCGAGGCATAAGCTGCCGAACGGTCCACCTTCGTCGGGTCCTTGCCCGAGAAAGCACCGCCACCGTGGGGGGCGGCACCGCCATAAGTGTCGACGATGATTTTGCGACCGGTGAGCCCGCAGTCCCCATCCGGTCCGCCTATGACGAATTTACCTGTCGGATTGACGTGCCAGACTGTCTGATCGTTCACCCACTCTACTGGCAGAATCTTGCGGATGTAGGGATCGACGATGGTCCGCACGTCAGACGACGAAAGCTTTTCATCGAGGTGCTGCGTGGAAAGAACAATCTGCGTCACGGCCACCGGCTTGCCGTTCTCGTAGCGGATCGTTACCTGGCTTTTGGCGTCCGGACCGAGCACCGCAGCGGCGCCTTCTTTCGCCTTGCGCGCACGGGCCAGTTCCTTGAGAATCTTGTGGCTGTAGTAGATCGGCGCCGGCATAAGTTCTGGCGTCTCCCGACAGGCATAACCAAACATGATACCCTGATCGCCAGCACCTTCTTCCTGGTTTGAAGGCTGCTGGCCGTCGACGCCCTGCGCGATATCGGCTGACTGGGGATGCAAGAGAACTTCGATATCGGCGTGCTCCCAATGGAACCCTTCCTGCTCATAACCGATATCGCGGATTGCCATGCGCGCGACATGGGCGATCCAGTCTTTTGTCACCGTCTCGGGGCCGCGTGTTTCTCCGGCGATCATTACCAAGTTGGTCGTTGCCATGGTTTCGCAAGCCGCGCGAATGACCCATGGGTCGATGCCCGCATTGGGTCCCTCACGGTAAAACAAGTCCACGATTTCATCGGAAATGCGGTCACAGACCTTGTCGGGGTGGCCTTCTGAGACGGATTCACTGGTAAAGAGATAAGATGAGCGTGCCACAATCACTCCTAGCGCTTTTGTCGTGTTTGGAAATCGCGCGGTTTCTCGCAAGGAATGATGCTGCGGTCAAGCGCCCCAGTGAGGAGAACGGCACCCAGCGGTCATCTGTGCACGCGATGGTTCACATACAATCACTGCGCTTGTGTTGTGCATAGACCCGGAAATTGGCGCGGCGCGAAGCCGTCACTCTTCTCCAGCCATGGTCTTAGCCAGCTCAACAATTGCACGTCGCTGGCGTGGATCCATGATGCGTGCAAATGCCTTATTCAATTCAAGGCCATCACGCGAACTTAAAACGTCGGAGACATAATTGCTCTCCGCACCGTTCGAAAGGCCGGAGCCTGTAACACCCCCCTCCAGAGAGGCATCCATTTCGTCGAAGAAGTACTCCACATTCACGTTGAGCACCTTGGAGAGTTCATAAAGGCGGCTGGCGCCTATCCGATTGACACCCTTTTCATACTTTTGCACTTGCTGAAATGTCAGCCCGAGCAATTCGCCAAGCTTCTCCTGACTCATACTCAATAGCATGCGGCGCATACGAACGCGCGTTCCAACATGCACGTCAATCGGATTTGCTTTGCGGGCATTGCGCCCTGCGGTACCAGAGTCGCGCTTGCCGGTGTCGTCAGCGCTGTTCATCATCATCCCGTCTCGATCCGAGGAAACCCGATATGTCATTGTTGTTGGTGATTCCATACTAGTTCTGCCCATGAAATCAGGCCTCTTATTATATTTGAACCAACCGCCAGACAAACGAGGCTGAGTGACAGCATGCCATCAGAAGCAGTCACCAAGTGCGGAAAAGTCTCAAGCCTCCCAGTACGCAAGCGCTTACAATAATGTATATCATATAAAACAGATTTCCAGACCACGCATTAACTGGTGGAACTGCTGGGACAGGAATAACACTATCCACGACTCCGCGCTGATTGAGATGCAATTGCGCACGTAGCCGGCCATAGGGGTCGATCATTGCGGAGATTCCGTTATTGGCGGCGCGGACAACGGGAATCCCTTCCTCCACGGCCCGAACGCGCGCCATGTGCAGGTGTTGTCGAGGCCCAGTTGTGTCGCCAAACCAGCCATCGTTTGTGACATTAATGATCAGATTTGGCCGTTCCTTGCCCTGAACAACAGCGGCCGGAAAAATCGCCTCATAGCAAATAAGGCCGACGAATGGTGGCAATCCGGGCACATCAATAATCGGGCGCGGTGTGCGCCCTGATTCAAACCCTCCTCGCACCCGGGTCAGTTGTTCAAGACCAATGCTCTCAAGAAAATCTTGGAATGGAAGATATTCTCCAAAAGGAACAAGATGAATCTTGTCGTAAATAGCGATCAGTCCGCCATCCGGACCGAACGCCATCAAACTGTTGAAGGCGCGTCTTCGACCAGTAACTGCTGCTTCTGTTTCGTCGCGCAATCGACTTGCTGATGCGTTTGCGCCTTGTTTCAGTGCACCCTCATTATTTTCAGTGCCTGATGTTGGCATCTGCGGCTGTTCAACGCGCAATGCCCCGGAAATCAAATAAACATCAGGCGGGAGTAGTTCGCCAATTTCCTTCAAAGCCTGGGGCGATTCGAGTGGCAAGAACGGCATTGCGGCTTCTGGCCATATGACATGTGTTATGCCGGAAAGATCATCACGAATGCCGTCCTGGCCGCGCCTGCTCAGATCCACATGAAGGTCGAATATTTCGCGCTGTTTCTCGGGCTGCCATTTGTCACGCTGCGGCACGCTTGGCTGGACGATCCGCAGCTTAACTCCTGCCACCACCTCACCGTGGTCAGACATCAAACGCGCGGTCCCATAAATCGCCAGCACTGCAAGCACCGCAAGCGATACAGATATTCCCATCACCGCGTGCCATGCCCTTGGCGGGTTTTGAGTTTGTCTGAAATTGATCGAATGCCATCCAGCAAGATTCACAGCCGGCCCTGCGAAGACGATCACCGTCAAGACAGTCAACCCGTAGATGCCGACAAGACCAGAACCTTGCATGAATACGAGCGGGAATGTCAGCGCGTAGCCAAGCGTGTTCCAAGGCAGGCCGGTGAAGACAACGCCCCGCAACCCTTCTGTTATGCCAATTGCTGTTGCCAGCGCGAGGACGCGCGAAAATCCCGGCCTCCACAAAATCCTGGCTATCAACGCAGCGATTGCGAAAAAGGCGGCAAGCCCAGCCGGAAGCAAAAGAACGGCGAACGGCAGAAGCCAGGCAAACTTTTCTGCTTCAACCAGGAAAGCCTCGCCAACCCAGAACATTCCAAACAGAAAGTACCCAAAGCCGAAGAACCAACCAGAGACTGAAGCGCGCAGAAGTGCGGGCAGATCCATCGAGAGAGCGAAGTTCTTCTTGGCGGAGCCCGAGTTCTCTTTTGCCGTCAAGGAAGATGGGAGCGGGTTCTCTGCACTGGAACCCTGAGTGGTACCTGAGCCATCAATGAGCCAGACCAGAACTGGCAGCGTAAAAAAAAGAATGGGGCTCAAAAAGAATGGCGCCATTGCCAGAACCGACAAGGCGCCTGCTGCGAACGCAATGGCTGCGCGCTTCCGGCGCGATGCGGCATAGACCCAGACCTGCGGCCTTTGCGAATGCAAAGCCAACCAAGCGATCAATGTTCTCATAAGAGTTCGACCTACCGTCACTCCGGCTCGCCTTGGCCGGTTTCGGTTACAGGCTTGGGGCGATGAATCTTGATTTTCTTGACGCGCCGCGGATCGGCATCCAGCACATCGAATTCGAATCCGGAGGCATGGCGGACGATTTCACCTCTACCGGGCACGCGCCCCAGTATTGAGAACATCAAGCCGCCAAGCGTATCAATCTCCTCTGCCTCTTCGGCTGTGACCAAGGAAACGCCGAGAAGTTCTTCGAGTTCATCGACTGGAATGCGCGCTGAAACGACAAGCCCTTGCTTGATATCCTGCGTGACATAGGAGTCTTCAGCTTCGTCATGTTCGTCCTCGATCTCGCCGACCACCTGCTCAACGAGGTCCTCGATCGTAACGAGGCCATCCGTCCCACCGTATTCATCGACAACGAGTGCCATGTGTATGCGCGTCGTCTGCATACGCAAAAGAAGGTTCATGGAAGGCATCGACGGCGGCACGAACAACAATGCGCGTTTTATTTTTGTTGCGGCAATCGAACCGGAAAGATCAATCTTCGAAAAATCACAATCGGGAAGATCCGGTTTTGAATCGCTCCCGGATGGTGCACCGTCTGCGTCCATGTTGGTGTTAGCGTCGGAGTCGCGGATACTGGTGTTCGCAGCCGTGGACTTTTCGATTTTTGCGGGAGAGGTTTTTGCCTGCTCCACCATCCAACTCACAAGATCCTTGACGTGAACCATTCCACGCGGATCATCGAGCGTCTCTGAAAAAACCGGAATCCTCGAAACGCCAGCATCCTCGAACTGAGTCAGCAGTTCGCTCAATGGCTCGTTTTCGTCGATCGCGATAATATCTGCGCGCGGCACCATGATGTCCTCGACGCGACTGGCACCGAAGCGCAGCAGGCGTAACAGCATACCGCGCTCTTCAAGCGAGAATGCGCCGACCGCATCGCTCTGTTCTTCACGCAGGGCATATTCGAGCGTGTCGCGAAGCGTGGGCGGCCCCTGCAGCCCGAGCCGTGCACGCACGCTCGACAACCAACTTAAAATGCCGCCTCCGCTGCGTTGGTCATTACCTGATGCAGTGTCGGTCTTGGAATCGGGTTGATCTGTACTACTCATGGCTCAAGCGGGGTTCTCAGGTGCGCGGTTGGGGTTTTCGGCGCCTGCATACGGATCTGAGACACCTAACGTTGAGAGGATTTCTGTTTCGAGTGCTTCCATTTCGTCCGCCTCTGCATCATGGATGTGATCGTACCCAATCAAATGCAAAAGACCATGAACGATGAGGTGCGTGAAATGATCCCGTGGCGTCCGCGAAAGTTGCACGGCCTCTCCCAGAATTGTCTCAAGTGCCAGGACAACGTCGCCAAGCGGACGCGGCTCTCCAGGATTGATCTGGGCGAATTGGTCAGGTGCGGGGAACGACAGC
>JBKEAX010000406.1:0-12604 GCA_047972825.1 Hyphomicrobiaceae bacterium
GAGCCCAGGCCGAGGCCTGCGCTTCCCGTGATGTCGAGGCGACCGCCTTTCATGTCGGCAGCGGCGTAGGCTCCAACGTCGCCGTCCACGCGGATAATGCCCGCGGTGAGCTTTGCGCCAACAAAGTCCAATCGATCAGAACCGCCCGCGATCGTTAGCGTATCGCCTGCCGAGCCAGAAATTGAAAAGATGTCGCCGACCGTAGCCGGGGTTTTGGACGTCCCCACGACGATGCGTGCGATACCATCAGCGTTCTTCCCGGACAGGGCGCCGGGGGTCAACTCTGACAGGTCGAGACGCGCTTGCGGCGGCGCCTTGAGGGTCAGCGTATAGCCGCTCATGGCAGAAGATCCTTCAGGTGATAATGGTGCTGGCCGAGGTTGCCGCCATAGTTGCCGGCGGAAACACGCGTTACGCCCTTGGCGGCACCGGTGTCTGTGATCGCTTTCAATCCGGCCTTCATTGCCGCTCCCACCGAATCTGAGGTCAGCCCGTCAATGACGATCTCAAGCACGGCAAGCGTATCAGGCGACAATTCGGATTTGACGGCGCCACGCAGGGTTGGACAAAAAGCGTCGTTGGTCGATGCAATGACGCCCTCATATTTCGAGCCGACTTTCGAGCCCGACCTGACTATGCCGCCTGGAAATGGCGTGATGACATCATCAACCTTGGCCATCGCTGCAACGGCGGCTTCGCAGGTTTCAAGGAGGCCCACGCGGTCTTTGCCAAGTATGAGCAGGTTGCCGCCACCAACGGCGTCGGTCGTCACACCAACCGTATCCTCGGCAATGAACTCGCCGTCCATCACCGGTACGCGCCAGTAGCGGCGGTTGCCCAGTTTCTTCGCCGTTTGCCAGCCGTCACCAAAATAGCGGAAGCCCGTTGACAGCTTGATCTTCTCACTCGTGCCGAAGAGGCCGTTGTAGCAGGCCGATCCGGGGCTGGTCAGGACGCACTGGCCAACCCGGTTCTTGAGCTGCCCAGCCACCATGTCAGGAGAGAACGAGAAGACAAGGCAGCGCACGCCGTGCCGGCCATCGGGTGTTTCATCGGGTGACAGTTCGCGATCGATCCCGCATTCGGCACCACAGCCGATCACGGACGTGCCAAAGCCTGTCATGGTGACGGCTGACTGCATGGCCCACTTGGCGCTGTCTGCAGTAATCACGATCGCTGTTCCGGTCATTCCGAACGCTTCGGCGAACGTATCGTCGATGGAAATGCCGTTGATGTTTGCTGCTTGTGTCGCCATCACGCGCGTGCCCCCGTCGGCTGCACGATGACCGATCCCTTGTCGTGATTTATGATCTCGTCGTCGGCGACCTTGAAATTATCGAAGCTCACGGTGTGGTACCTGGTGAAATAATCCCTGAGCGATTTTTCGATGCCGTTATCATAGTCGGGCCGCGCCACGTGTGTTGCGCCCTGCACGACCTTTACGATTTTACCATCGCGCACGATCAGTTCGCCGTTCTTGAAAACGTATTCCGGCGTGGCGAACATGGCTTCGCGGTTCTCCTTGTCCTTGTAGACGGTGATGTCACCCCATGCGCCTGGATCCAGATGCCCCCTGTCAGCGAGCCCGAGGCTTCGTGCAGGGCCCGCGCGCGTCATGATCGCGATGTCGTAGAGCGTATATTCACGATCAAGCGACCCGACGATGGAGTTCTTTTGTGCATCTGGATGGATCTTCTGCAGCATGTCATTGCGGAAGCCCTTGTCCATGAGCAAGCGTATGAGATGCGGATAGGTGGTGAACGGCGCCCCATTGGGATGATCGGTGGTCAGGAACACACGCCAGGGATCATCGACAAGCAGGAATATTTCAAGCCCGATCGCCCATTGCAGTGCGTTGACGAAGCTCTTGTCCTTGTACTTCATCGGCACGACGCCGCAGCCGGCATCACACTCGATGTCCATCATCACCCACTTCCTGGGGTGCGCGGACTTTGAATTTCCATACTGGCGCATGGAGTCGCCTGAGGCGGTGCAGGTCTGCCCGAACAGGATCTGGCCGACATCAATGGAAATGTTCTTGTGCTGGTTGACGAGTTCCGCCACCTGCGCGGCACCGGAAGAAAACTTCTGGTCGCCTTCCGTGCCATAGGAATGGAACTGGATGTGGGTAAGGTGGACCGGCAGGTCCTCCATGGCGCGGATCGTGTCGAGCGTGGTGTCGACATTGCCAGGAACGCCAAGGTTGCAGCCGTGCACGTGCAGCGGGTGCGTAACGCCCAGTTCCTTCAAGCCCTGCGCCAGCGTTCGCAAAATATCGCGTGGTGAAACGCCATAATGGACGTGTTGTTCGTCAAGGTCGAGCTTGCGCTGGTTGAATTTGAACGCCGAGATGCCGCCTGGGTTGACCACCTTCACGGCAATCGCCTGGCTCGCATGCATGGTCCAGGCGATGTAGTCCTTGATGGCTTCGAAATCATGGCGGGCCGCCATCTGCCGCAGCAGGAAATCGTCCGAGCCGAGCATGGCGAACGCGCCCTTGTCGATCATCGGCGTGTCGCCCATTTCCATATGCGCCTGACGCGCATTGGCGGGCAGCATGGCGGGTTCGAACCCGGCCGTATAACCCATCTCGGCGTAGCGATAGCCGGCGGCCAGCGTTGAAGGAACAGCAAAGCCGGTTCCTGATCGGCAAAGGTGCGTGCGGTGGCACTCATGGCCGCGATGATCTTCCGGCAGCATCGTACGGGCGATCGTCATCTTGCCACCGCCGATGTGGGTGTGCGGGTCAATCGCACCTGCCATTACCACACGGCCGGAGACGTCGTATTCGGCATCGAGCTTGGCGGATGGATCATCAGCAACGATGCGGCCATCGCGGACCGAAATGTCGCGAATTTCACCATTGACCCCGTTCGCCGGGTCGTAAACGCGTCCACCTTTGAGCTTGATCAGCATGTCGTTTTCTTCTTGGATCCAGTCTGGCGAGAAGGCGTTCTAGAGGGTGGCTTCGATCTTTGCTGCAATTTCTTGCAAGGGAGGATGGAGTCCGGAGCGAAGCTTGCGTAGCGGTAGGGAAACAACGCCATCGCAGCGTACCATGCGGCCGGTCTGGTCGAGACCCGGGGTGCCAATGGGAATAAACACATCAGCTTGTCGTTGTGGTTCGAGGCCAGGTGCTGCAAACACGATCAACGGCAGCTTGTTTGGGGGCGGGCTGGCGGGTTCGGGACCGAAGCTTGAGATCCAAACCAGAAGGTCGCCTTCGTTCTCGGCAAGCATGCGCGCGACATCGTAACGATAAGGGTCATAGTCGGGCGCACCAGATGCAAACGACACCCTGAGCGGATACCCCGTCTGCCAGGAACACACGGCCGAGGCACTCGCTGAACCGTCATTGCCACCCAGTGCAAGTCCGGCGAACCGTGTCGTCTTGTTCATGTCCCGCACGATGTCCGAAATCGCCTGGACGGCAAGATCACCACCATCGAAGCCCAGCGTCTGCGGCGCATAGGTCATGACACCGTAGCTTGCATCACGGCAACGTTGTGCGAGGTCACCAAGCGCTTCCTTGGAAACACCTGCAGGTAGTGCTGTAACGTGAGGCACATCCTTGATGGCGGCCCGAAGCGTCCCAAGCACGACTGGAATATCCTCGCGTTGGCAAGGAATCTCCATCACATCTGCAATCAGTTCTCCACGTGCACGAGCAGCAGCGCCCTCACCGCAGCCGATAAGAACGACAGTGCGTTTCTCGGTGGTGCCACCAAACATCGTCTCGGCTGGCGATACAATGCGCTTGAAGAAGCGTGGGTGCTCCCGCATCAGGTCAACACCGACAACGATAACGAGGTCGGCGCGGTTGCGCGTCTCAGTCAGCGTCGACATGAACCAGCCTTTGGTTTGCAGGACGCCGACGCTCTTGTACAAGGCCGCACTCAGGGCATGATCGACAACGCCGCCTGCCTTGTCGGCCAGCGCCATCAACGCGCGCAAACCCTCCACATCACTTCCCAGGCCGCCAAACAGTGGGAGCCGGGCGGAGCGAATTCTGTTAGCAGCTTCGTTGAGGGCAGCTTCAAGAGCAACCTCCTTGCCCTCGATCTGGGGGGCTGCTGGCGGGATTGGGCGCTCAAAGCCGGCTTTGGCCCGCGCGCAACCGTTTTTGGCAAGGTGCAACTGGCCAGATTCGTTCCTGACGGTCAGATCGTCACAGAGCATGCCGCAAAAAGGGCATGCGACATGGTCAAACTCGTTAACGTCAGTGGTGACAGGTGACGAGATGCCTTGTTGGGGGTCCGGCATTCTTGATTTTACTCCCAATGTATTCCTAAGGACAAAAGCACGGGTTGCCGTCCAGGGTCCAGACCAAATAGCTATGAACGATCAAGTTGGGCAGATAGGGCCGTCGCAGTTCGTGAAGGGCGCAGGTACCTGGATTCTCTTAAGGGAGCCAGTTCATCCAATTTGCGCCATGCTTCGCGTGTGATTATGGTCCCAACGCAAACAAGACGTTTAGGGTCCGGACCCTAAGGAATGCAATTTTGTCAGGAGGAAAGAAATCATGATTCGAGCATTGGCCGTGACGCTGGCTTTCTCGGCTGTTGCACTGGTTGCACAGCCGTTGCCGGTTGATGCACATGGCCCTTCACGCCAAAAAGTGACCAAGAGTGTCGAAATCAACGCTCCCGCCGATAAGGTCTGGAAGATTGTCGGAAATTTCCAGGATTTGAACTGGCATCCTGCCGTCGAAAAAACCGAAGGTACAGGTGGTAATGACGCGGGCGCCAAGAGAACGCTCACATTAAAGGGTGGCGGCCAGATACACGAAGCCCTGGTTAAACATGACGCTGAAGCCCGGATGATGAAATATGAGATCACCGATGTTGATGTGAAGGTTCTCCCGGTCAAGAACTACTCATCGTCGATCATTGTGGAAGGCGACGGCAACAAGTCTGTTCTGACTTGGAAAGGGGCTTTCTATCGCGGATACATGAACAATGATCCGCCGCCCGAGCTCAATGACGAAGCCGCTGTTAAGGCTGTAACGGGGGTCTATGAAGCTGGCCTCGCGGCCGCTAAAGAGGCTGCCGAAGCGGGCGGCTAGGGTTGATGCAACTCTCATCAAGTCCACGCCAAGTGCAACGTCTGCGACCCCAACGAGGGTGTGGACGTTGCACGGCCGCTGCCGCCGGTTTTTTGCTTGCAGCCATCCTGGCGCCAAACCTTGTCGAAGCAAGGGATGGTGCGGGCGAGAAAGGCCAAACCCTTAGCCACAGCGAAAACGCCGTCAATGCTCCAGGTGCCATCGCCCTGACGACGAACCAGAACGGCAATTCCGTGTCGATCGTCGAAGTCGGGTCCAAGGGCAAGCCCCTGAAGGTGGTAGCCAAGATCAATGTAGGAGGAAAACCGGCTGGAATTGCGTTGTCGCCCGACCGGGGCACGGCCTATGTTACAGCGCCTGAAGCCAAGGAATTCGCGGTTATCGATGTGCAAAAGAGGGCAGTTATCAAGCGCGTGAAATCCGGAGAGGGACCACTTGGAATAGCCGTCAACCCTCGCAACGGCGACATTCTCGTGGCCGATTGGTTTGAGCACGAACTGCGCGTCTATGATCCTGGGACATTAAAGTTGAAAGCAGAGGTGCCAACTGGGGATTCACCCTCCGGCGTGGCGGTTACGCCTGACGGCAAACTGATCCTCACCGCTGACCGGGACAGTGACCAAGTCTCGATTATCAATGCGGATACATTCAAGGTGGTCGCCTCCGTGCCAGTCGGGACGCGCCCATTTGGCATTACGATTGACGCCTCCGGCACCCGCGCCTACACGGCCAATGTGAAGTCCAACGACGTTAGCGTCGTCGATATGGTGTCGCAAAAAACGGTAGCCACCTACAAGGTCGGCCGCCGCCCTTATGCCGTCGCTCTCGCCTCCGGCAAGGCCTTTGTTACCGACCAGTACGACGCAACAGTGTCGGTCATAGACCTGAAGTCCGGCAAGACGCTTAAAGCGATTTCGGTGGGCGAGCATCCAGAGGGCATTACCGCCACGCGCGATGGGAGAGGTGTCTTCGTTGCCTGCTGGATGGACAACACGCTTGAGCATATCGACACTGAAGCTCTAAAAGTCATCTCAAAAGTCGAAGTGGGTGATGGGCCGCGTGCTTTTGGCGATTTTCTGATTGAACCCACCGTCAAACCTTGAAGAACTGTCAAAGAGCTATTCATTCACGTTGATTTGCGCTGAAAAGCGCACGACATCGCCCTGCTATATTGTATGGGTGATGCCTTGACAGCAATTTTGCCCGTGCACATTTGGTATTTTCGCTAGGGCAAACCTGTATCCGGGGCCAAAGCCGCATTCACGTTTCGACAAAAAGTCCGGGGTAAACCCGGCTCACGAGGAGGACACGAAAAATGCTGAAGACTGCCGCCGCCACGTTAACCTTGCTTGCGCTCACAATCTCTGTGGGATTGGCGCAGGCCGCTTCCGAAGCGCCCAAGGCAACCGCGCTGTTGTTCGACGCGCCGCATCTTTCGAACGTCGCAAAGGGCGACCGGCTTGTTTACCATTTCAACCGGAAGGTATCTGATCCCAAGTTGCTCGGTGCGCCCTACAACGATGAAATCAGCGTTGATATTACGGATGCTAGTCCCGACGGTAAGCGCAATATCGTGGTCAACGTCTACACTGGGGAGCGGGCGCGTACGCCGCACAAAATCACTGAGATGACGGGGAATCCGCTTCTGGTTGTGTTTCTTGACCATGCAGTTGCCAACATGGCGTTGCTCTCAGGTGGGAAACGAACTTATCTCAAGCAGAAGATCAAAATGAGCTTTGCCAACGGCGCCGAGATCGAACCCGTAGAAATTGCCTACAAAGGGGCGCGCGTGAAAGGCAATCGCATCAAGATTGCTCCATTTGTTGGTGATCCCAATGCGCTGAAGATGATGGGTTATGACGGTGCAACGTTCCAGATTGTTGTTTCGGACCAATTGCCGGGAGAGTTCGCCTTGCTGTCCGCGCACTACGAAAGCCCGATGAAAGGTAGCCCATCCCTTGATGAGATCACCAAGCTGGAAGGCGTGGAGGAGATAAAATGATCACCGGCCGCCGCTTCAAGCCGCGCCTGCCTGGCGCACTGACATCGTGCACTTTGGCTGTGGCATTGGTGTTGGCTGCACCCGTCGCGCCGCGTGCAGCCGAGCTGCCTGTTAACGATTACCCGACTGCTGCACGCGCCGACTATGTTTTTGCGTGCATGCAGGTTAACGGTCAGACGCGCGAGAACCTGATGAAGTGCTCATGCTCGATAGACGTCATCGCAGAGTTGCTGCCATACGATAATTACGAGCAGGCCGAAACAGTAATGTCGGTTATCCAAAAGGGCGGCGAGAACGTGTCTTTTCTGCATTCGCCCATGTTCCAGGAAAAGGTCAAGGACCTCAAGCGCGCACAGGTTGAAGGCGAGTTGCGCTGCTTTTGATTTATTTACGTCTGACAAAGCTGCTCGTGCCACCTCACGATGCGCGAAAAATCCAAGTGGAAGTGAATTGGCACACAAAGGGCGCGGGATGATGCATCCTGCGCCCTCGAATTTTGCATTTTTATTTTTATTATTTTGAGAATTTTGCTTACGACCCGGTGGGGGCCTGACGCACGGTAAAGACCTTGCCGTCGGTGTCCTTGGCCGTCACGGTGATTTCATCATTGGCATCGCGGCCATAGGTGAAGCGGATGTTTGGATTCTCCGACAGCGATATGCCTCCGGTCATTGTGAAGATGGTGTCGTTGCCGCGTTTGACTTCCATCTCTTCTACATATTTCGCCGGGATATAGAGGCCGGTCAGTTGGTTCATCTGCATGCCGGAATAGTTCGGGTGGCGTATCATCACCTGCGCCTGCTGCATGATTGGCGACTGGTTGGCGTCATTCAGCCGAAGTTTCATCTTGCCGAGTTGGGCAAGGGCTTCTTCGGCATCTTTCAGAGCAGGGGCCGAGCAGCCACCAGCGGCTTTGACGAATTTGGTTGCCATATGTAGAGCGCCATCATTCGTTTCCAGAACAGCGCGAACGTTGGAATACATATCAACCCGCACACGCGTGGAAATGATCCGCTCACCGCTGCCTGCTGCGGGGCCGAACGTGAAGGTTGCCGCAATGGGCATCGGGTTTTTCTCGATGATGAGCGTCAGAGCTTTGGCATTGGCGGCGATATCGGCGGGAATGCTCATTGTAATTGGAACAACGGCGGCATCCTCAGCCCTGACCGGCGCTTCAAGCGTAATCTTGCCGTCCTCTTCAGCGATCGTCCGAGCGTCGTAGAGTTCACTGCGGATGCCGGGCCAGTAATCTTCCTCCGGCGGTGCCTGGGCGAATGACGGAGCTGCTGTAATCACGGTTAACAGCAAAATCAGCGCAGGTAGCGTTGCAAATCTATTGGCGAAGGATTGAGCAATTGTCGTCACGGTTTCCTCCGTGGTGTGTTGCCGCCGGGCGTGAATTTCGTCAGCTGGGCATGGCAACAGCTTGGTAAACGGGTGGCCCGGCAGGCGTGCGCCTCTCAATATTACTGGGCCAAGTGTACTCCCGTTCGTCCAAATACGATAGGGCAGGGGGCTGGCGCTGCCCGAGTTGATCGTTTCCAGGGTGTGGCGGATGGTTATTCCCACTCCAATTCGGCAAATGCGGCCGAAACGTTACGGGCATGGAATTCCTCGAATAAGAGCCATTTGCTGCGCTCCGACAGGCCGACCGTATCGATTGCCTGTTGCATGGTGCGGCCATCCTTGATTGCGGTACGTACGCCCTGGGCAATGGTATCCAAATAGGCTTTGATAGGTTCGGCCGCAGCCGGCCAGGCCATCGAAACCGGGCCATGTCCAGGCACGATGCGCGCTTGCGGCACAGCTTGCAGGGCATCGAGCAGCTTTAACCAGCCACGAATTGAGCCGTCCAACGTCGGCACATGGCCCGAAAAGATGAGATCACCTGTGAACAGTGTGCCCGTTGCAGGATCATGAACGGTTAGATCGTTGTCAGTGTGTGCCGTGGGGCGGGCCGTCAGAACCAGCCGGCGCCCGCCAAGATCGATCTCTTCACTGTCTTCGATGCCACGTGTCGGTAGTACGATTTCTGTTCCGGCAAACTTGTCTTCACCGATGGCGGTCTTGCTAGAGATCAGATAGCGCTCAGCCCGGGTCGCCAACGCAGCAGCAAGCTTGCGATGCCCTAGGAATACGGTGTTTTCCGACTTGAACGATACGTTTCCCAATACGTGATCAGGATGCATGTGGGTGTTGATGACGAAGCGAATCGGCCGGTCGGTGATCGCTCGGATATGAGCGGCCAAGGCCGCACCAACCTTTGCCGCGCCCCCTGTGTCTATTACTGCGACGGACTCATCGCCGATGATAAACCCGGTATTGCAGATATCGCCGCCGTTGGCCGGGGTATAGACATTGTGTTCCCCCTTATGGACGAAGATGCCAGATGCGACTTCTATCGGCGGTGCATTTGTGTCCGATGGCGCCGTTGCCCGATCAGCAGCTGGCACCCCGGTACCACCGGCGTGCGCCAGTGCTGAGGCCGCGACAATACCAGTCCCACCGGCGGCAGCTTTAAGGGCAGCCGCCAACGTGAGCCGCAAAACACTTTGTCGGGTCAAGCCGTCATGCCCATGGTTTTCATCCACGGTTCTTCTCCTTGCGGTTCTGGTCAAGCTGCTACGAATGCAACCGAAACACGACCCGCAATGCACTTATATTCATGTTCGCGAATATTGTTAGTATTTCAGCGGCAAAGTTAAGGCTTACCGGCTACGCATAGTAAGCCCAATGCATTTTTTTTGCCGCCTCGAATTTAAAGCAATCCTGCCTGGTTCCCGAAAAACACGTCAGATAATGGGGCAGTACGATTGTCCTATTTCGCATGCGCACTCTCGCGCTCGCCAATAACTTTAACGCGATCATCAGCTTAGTCTTGCATGCGGCGGGAAATTGGACATGCCCCTGTTGGGAACTTGGACTTGCTCCGGATGGGAACTTAGACTTGCACACGACGAGAAAAAGTGGCTAGATGCGCCTTGGTAGCTGCGACTTCAGGACCCAGCACGACGTAGTGCCGCGGGATCCGCTTCGTAGGTCCGATGGAGAACAACGAATAACAGGACATTTCCCAAAGTCCGCTCCATGGCCCGTGACACGCTGACGACAGCTGCCACTTTGCAAGCGTGGCAAAAACTTTAAGGAGGAAGCGCGATGCGAAAGAGTGCACTCGTTGGTGCATTGCTCGCCACGACGTTTATGGCTTCGCCGGTGTTGGCGAACGATGACGTCATGAAGCAAATCGACAACCCAAATCAGTGGGCGATTCAGACTGGCGACTACTTCAACCAGCGGTATTCAAAGCTGGATCAAATCAACAAATCCAACGTCAAGGACTTGAAGGTCGCGTGGACCTTCTCGACAGGCGTGCTGCGCGGTCATGAGGGTTCGCCCCTGGTGATTGGCGATACGATGTATGTTCACACTCCCTTCCCGAACATCGTCTATGCTCTCGACCTGAACAACGAAGGCCGGATTATCTGGAAGTACGAGCCCAAGCAGGACCCCTCGGTCATTCCTGTCATGTGCTGTGACACGGTGAACCGCGGCGTCGCCTATGCCGATGGCAAGATCTTCCTGCATCAGGCTGACACGACCGTTGTTGCTCTCGATGCCAAGAACGGCAAAGAGATCTGGAAGGTTGTCAACGGTGATCCCAAGAAGGGCGAGACCAACACTGCGACCGTTCTGCCGGTCAAGGATAAGGTCATTGTCGGTATCTCGGGTGGTGAGTTCGGCGTGCAGTGCCACATCACGGCTTACGACATGAACACCGGTAAGTTGGCTTGGCGTGGTTATTCCGTCGGTCCGGATGATCAAATCCTGGTTGATCCGGAAAAAACCATGTCTCTGGGTAAGCCTGTCGGCAAGGATTCCTCTCTCAAGACCTGGCAGGGTGACCAGTGGAAGATCGGTGGTGGTTGCACCTGGGGCTGGTTCTCCTACGATCCTGATCTGAACCTGATGTACTACGGTTCGGGTAACCCCTCGACATGGAACCCGGCACAGCGCCCGGGCGACAACAAGTGGTCAATGACCCTTTGGGGTCGTGACGTCGACACCGGCGTTGCCAAGTGGGTCTACCAGATGACCCCATTCGATGAGTGGGATTATGACGGCGTCAACGAAGTCATTCTCGCAGACATCGACGTGAAGGGTGAGCAGCGCAAGGTTGCTGTCCATTTTGATCGTAATGGTCTTGGCTATACGCTCGACCGTGCAACGGGTGAGCTGCTCGTTGCCGAGAAGTTCGATCCAGTTGTGAACTGGACGACTGGCGTTGAGATGGATAAGTCCAAGCCGAACTATGGCCGCCCCTATGTTGTCGACAAGTACTCGACGGCTAAGAACGGTCCGGACTTCAACACCAAAGGCATCTGCCCTGCAGCTCTCGGCACGAAAGACCAGCAGCCGGCGGCATTCTCGCCAAAGACTGGTCTGTTCTATGTGCCGACGAACCACGTCTGCATGGACTACGAGCCCTTCAAGGTATCGTACACTGCTGGTCAGCCCTACGTTGGCGCCACGCTGTCCATGTACCCGGCTCCGGGTAGCCACGGCGGCATGGGCAACTTCATCGCCTGGGATGCTGGCAAGGGTAAGATCGTCTGGTCAAAGCCTGAGCCGTTCTCAGTGTGGTCAGGTGCTCTGGCTCCAGCGGGTGACGTTGTCTTCTACGGTACGCTCGAAGGCTACCTGAAGGCTGTTGATCCGGCAGACGGCAAGGAACTGTTCAAGTTCAAGACGCCGTCCGGCATCATCGGTAACGTCATGACCTACACCCACAAGGACAAGCAATACATTGCAATCCTTTCGGGTATCGGTGGCTGGGCTGGCATCGGTCTGGCAGCTGGTCTGACCAACCCGAATGATGGTCTCGGCGCTGTTGGCGGCTACGCTGGCCTCAAGAACTACACCGCACTCGGTGGTGTTATGACGGTCTTCTCGCTGCCATAAGGCTTGAGCAAGGCAAATATACCAGACCGGCGCGGGGTATCCCGCGCCGGTTTGTTTCGGGAGTGCGACGGAAATCCCTGGTGAATGGTTCAGCGCTTAACCATTCTGCCAAAGTCGCAAAATTCGATGCAGAGCCTGATGCAGAGTCGAACGTTTGTTCCAGCGCTGGGTAGCTGGAATTTTATGGACCATAGGGATGCTGGCGTTGTCCTCTCCGCTGTGCCTGAGGCGAGCATCACCAACGTTTGAAGGATTGCGAGAAGCTCGTGTCTCGTGGAACATCCAACCGCCGAATTGTTGGCTCAAGTGGCAGATAATCTCAGCCACGAGTTGAAAGAAAAAAGAAAGAGGAAACGCGTGAAGAAATTTGCATTTCTGCCGATCGTCGCCATCGCGTTCGCCATTGGTGCGGCCGGATCCGCCTCCACGCCGGTTTTAGCGAGCGGCCCTGAGATGGTTACTCTCGAAGATGGTTCAAAAACCCAGAAAGGCTCCAAATTCGAGGACGGCAAGTGGGTGACTCCTGACGGTGAACCGACCTATCGGGTCAAGTCAGATGGCATAATCGACTGGGCGGC